>DVHA01000130.1 GCA_018712425.1 Candidatus Faecivivens stercoravium
AGCTGGACGCCGCCTTCGCGGCCGGCATCAACGCCTTCGACACCGCCCGGGTCTACGGCGGGTCGGAGAAGGTGCTGGGGGACTGGATCAGGTCCCGCGGCAACCGGGAAAAGCTCGTCCTCATCTCCAAAGGCGCCCACCCGGTCTTCACCCCGAAGGAAGACGGCACGGCTGAAACCACCCGCCGCCTCAGCCGGGAGGAAATCCGAAAGGACATCGACGCGACCCTTCTGGCCCTCGGGGTCGACGAGCTGGACGTCTACCTGCTCCACCGGGACGACCTCTCGGTGCCGGTGGGCGAGATTGCCGAATGGATGGACGAACTGGTCAAGGAGGGGAAAACCCGGACGGTCGGCGGCTCCAACTGGACCTGCCGCCGGATTGCCGCCCAGCGGGCTTACGCCGTCCAGCACGGCCTCTCCCTCTTCACCGTCTCCAGCCCCCATTTCAGCCTTGCGAGACAGGACTATGACATCTTCGGCGACCACTGCGTCACCCTGACCGGCGAGCTGGCGGCGGAGGCCCGGGACTGGTACCGCCATAACCCGGTGGCGCTCCTGGCCTACGGCGCCCTGTCCCAGGGGTTCTTCTCGGGGAAATGGCACGGCGGCGACTACCACAAACGGGAGGCGCTGATGGACGAAAAGACCCTCCTGGCCTACGGCAGCGGCGAAAACTTCTCCCGGCTCCAGCGGACCGAGCTCCTCGCCTTCCGCAAAGGCTGCACCCCTTCCCAGCTGGCGCTCAAATGGCTCTTCACCCGGGGGATGAACCTCTTCGCCGCCGTCAGCAGCGAGAACCCCGCCCGCATCCAGGCAAACTGGGACGCGCTGGATATCGAGCTGAGCCAGAAAGAAGCCGACGGGCTGTGTAAAGAATGATATATGGCTTTCGCCATATGATATAGCCCTGCGGGCTGTGATATAGCGCTGCGCGCCATGATATATTGTCCTGCGGACAATATGAAGGTACGCTTCGCTGACCCAATTTCTGGTGCTGGATAGAAGACTTCGGTTCCGATTACGAAGTTTTATTTAAATCAAAGGCCGCCTGCGGCCTACCTTCATACGCCGCAGGCGTATATCATACCGCGGAGCGGTATATCATTCCTCATACGCCGGAACGGCGTATATCATTGAAAAAGCCGTATCCTGCCAAACAGGATACGGCTTTTTCACTTCGGCAGCTGGGCCGGGATGGCCGGGAGCGCGAACCAGAAGTCGCTCCCCTTCCCGACCTCGCTTTCGACGCCGTAGCGGGCATGGTGCAGTTCCAGCACGCTGCGGACAATCGACAGCCCGAGCCCGGTCCCAACCGCCGACCGGCGGTGGACCCGGTCAATCTTATAGTACCGGTCCCAGACCAGCGGCAGCTTATCCGGCGGGATCCCCTCGCCGTGGTCGATCACCTCGACCTTGACCTCCCCCGCCTCGACCGTCTGGCGGACGAGGATCTCCCGCGAGTCCCCAGCATAGTGGAGGGCGTTGCCGAGGAGATTATAGACCACCTGGGTAATCCGGGTGCGGTCGGCCTCGACCCAGGCGTCCGCCCCCGCCTCCAGCGAGAGCTTATACCCCTGGAAGGCGGTCATCTTGGAAAACCGCCCGATCGTCTCCCGGATGAGCCCGGTGAGGTTGAACCGTTCGGGCTGGATGGTGACGGTCCCCGCCTGGAGCTTGGAGAGGTCCAAAAGGTCGTTGACCAGCTCGGTCAGGTGGTTGGCCTCGTCGATGATGATTTGGACGTTTTCGGGGGTGTTCTCCCCCGGCAGGTCCCGCATCACCTCGGCGTAGCCGGTGATCAGGGTCAGCGGGGTGCGGAGGTCGTGGGAGACGTTGGCAATCAGGTCCCGCCGCAGCTGCTCCACCTGCCCCAGTTCCTGGCAGACCTGCTGCATTGTCCCGTCCAGCTCCTTGATTTCCCGGCAGGCGGGACCGTCGTAGGGGGTATAATTCCCCTGAGGCAGTTCCCGGGCCGAGCGGTTGATCCGGATGACCGGGTTGGCGATCCGGCGGGAGAGGAAGGCGGAGATACAGGCCCCGATAACCAGCATGATCGCCGTCACCGCCACCAGCACATACCGGATGGTCTGAACGGTAGCGTTTACGGGGGTGACGACCGAGTTTAAGAGCAGAATCCGCTCCTGCCCATCCACGTTTTCGACGATGCGGACATAGATGATGCTCTCTTTATTGATGATCACCGGGATGCCGACCGGCGCCGGATTGCCCCAGCGGCCGGACTGCTCCCAGCTGTCGGCATCGCCGCCCACCTGCATCAGGTAGGAACCGCCGTTCTGGCTGGCAGCGGCATAAAGGTAAAAGAGGCCCAGGCTGCTCATCCGGTGGATGCTGCATTGGGGAAGGGTATCAGCCGATGAGACCAGCCGGCCGTGAGAATCGACAACCATCGCACAGAGCTGCTGTTCCGTGACGATCGAATCCAGCGTCTCGGGAAGGTCGTCAGAAAACATCTGCGCCGAGATTTCCGCGCCGATCTCTTTGATCTGGGAGGTGGTGATGGCTTTGTAAATCGTGTCGAGGAAGACCGTCTGCAAGACCCACAGGATCACCAGCATCGCCAGGGTAAAGATGATAAAGCTGCGGTTCAGCCAGCTGCGGATGGACAGGGGGCGGCGCCCCCCCGCCCGCCGGGTAAATTTAGCCTTCAAAACGGTATCCGACCCCCCTCAGGGTCACAATCAGCCGGGCGTAAGGCCCAAGGCTCTTGCGCAGCAGCTTGATATGGGTATCCAGCGTCCGGTCGTCCCCGTAAAAGTCATACCCCCAGACGTTGGTGATCAGTGCCTCTCTCGTCAGCGCAATCCCCCGGTTGCGGACCATATAAAAGAGGAGGTCGTATTCCTTCGGGGAGAGGTCCTCCTGCACCCCGTCGACAAAGACCATCCGGGCGGTGAAATCGACGGTCAGCCCCTCGTATTTATAGACTTCCCGGGCGGGGGTAGCCTGGGAGGCCTGGCTCCGCTTTAAAACAGCGCTCACCCGCATCATCAGCTCCCGGGGGGAGAAGGGCTTTACGACATAATCGTCCACCCCCAGCTCGAACCCGTGGATCCGGTCATACTCCTCCCCGCGGGCCGAGAGCATGATGATCGGCACCTGCTCGTCCGCCTTGCGGATCTCCCGGCAGGCCGAAAAACCGTCCAGCTCCGGCATCATCACGTCCATGATGATCAGGTCGAAAGCCCCGGCCCGGAACTTTTCGACCGCTTCCATCCCGTCGCCGGCCTCTTCTACCGCATACCCGTCAAATTCGGCATACTTCCGGATCATCGCCCGAATATTCTGTTCATCGTCGACTACAAGCAGTTTCGGCATAAATATCCTCCCTTTGTAAATGATATACGCCGTTCCGGCGTATGATGAATGATATACCCTTCGGGTATGATATACGCCTGTGGCGTATGAAGGTAGGCCGCAGGCGGCCTTTGATTTAAATTAAACTGCGTAATCGGAGCCGAAATCTTCTTTTCAGCACCAAAAATTAAATCAGCGAAGCGTACCTTCATATTTCCCAAAGGGAAATATATCATAGCCCGCAGGGCTATATCATGGCGCGCAGCGCTATATCATATGGCGCCAGCCATATATCATTCCTTATCATACTGCTTCAAGGTGAAGGCTGTGTGACCGGTTGACATTTTCCCCCGCTATGTTATAATGCAGACAGAGAGCCGCGATGGAGGGGACTATGTTTACGGAGAATTTTTACGAAGGGGTAGATTTCCGGGACGCGGAGATCCTGGAAAACGAACTGAATGGCATCACCTTTACCCGGTGCAGCTTCCGGGGGGCGGATTTCGCGGGGATTGTCCTCCAAAGCTGCCAGTTTGACCGCTGCCGGTTTGAGGGGGCGCGGTTTTCCGGCGCCGACGCCCGCCAGTGCGGGTTTATCGCCTGCATGTTCCAGTACGCCGACTGTTTCGGCGCCGCCTTCCACGACTGCAAGATGCTGGGGACCAGCTTCTCGGGCGCGAATATCGAGGGGCTCCGGGTCGACGGCGGGGACTGGCGGATGGCCGCCCTGCCGGGGGCGGATTTCCGGAAGCAGAAGCTTACCGGCATCCGGTTTACGGAAGCCGACCTGCGGCAGTGCCGGTTCGACCGGGCGGTGCTCAAAGGCTGCGACTTCGAGGGGGCCGACATCCGGGGCGCGTCCTTTGAAGAGGCGGACCTCAGGGGCTGCAATCTGGAACGGACAGCCCTTTTGGACGCCCGGTTCAAAGGGGCGAAGGTCGATCTAAAGCAGGCGGTCCTCTTCGCCGAGGCGCTGGGGGTCCGGGTGGACGTGTAAAGTTTTCCCCCTTTATCTTACTCAATTTTCTTCCGCCGTGCAAGCGGTTTCATCAAAAATTCATGATTTCGGCTCATCGGGGCCGCGGAAAGGATCGGTATGAACGGACGAATCGAAGAACGGGAAATTGCGCTGCTGGCCGGGATCGACACCGGCGGGTATGGTATCGAGCATTCGATGGAGGAACTGAAAGAGCTGGCCAAAACCGCCGGGGCGGAGGTCCGGGGGATCTTCACCCAGCTGCGGCAGAGCCCCGACCCGGCGACCTATGTGGGCGGCGGCAAGCTCCAGGAAATCAAGGAGTTTGCCGGACAGACGGAAGCGACCCTCCTCATCTTCGACGGGGAGCTCTCCGGCACCCAGCTGCGGAACATCGCCGAAGAGACGGGGCTTAAAGCCATCGACCGCACCAACTTAATCCTCGACATCTTTGCCGGCCGGGCCACTTCGGCCGAAGGGAAGCTCCAGGTGGAGCTGGCCCAGCAGAAATACCGCCTCCCCCAGCTGGTCGGCGCGGGGACGGCCCTCTCCCGGCTCGGCGGCGGCATCGGCACCCGCGGCCCCGGCGAAACCCAGCTGGAGACCGACCGGCGGCATATCCGGCGGCGGATCCAGGCGCTGGA
>DVHA01000131.1 GCA_018712425.1 Candidatus Faecivivens stercoravium
CGGCCTCGCGACCGGGTCGACCCCGGTGGGGATGTACAAGGCCCTTGCCCGCAAGGCGGCGGAGGAGGGGATTGACTTTTCCCGCGTCACCACCTTTAACCTCGACGAGTACCGGGGCCTCAGCGGGGATCATCCCCAGAGCTACCGCTATTTTATGGAACAGAACCTTTTTGGCCCCCTCGCCCTCCCGCGGGAGCGGACCCATATCCCCGACGGGATGGCGGCCGACCCCGGGGAAGAGGCCGCCCGGTATGAGGCGGCGGTTGAGGCGTCCGGCGGCGTTGACATCCAGCTGCTGGGCATTGGCGGCAACGGCCACATCGGCTTTAACGAGCCGGATAACCATTTCCCCGTCCGCACCCATTTGACCCCCCTGACCGAGAGCACCGTCCGGGCCAACGCCCGCTTTTTCGATTCGATGGACGAGGTCCCGCGGGAGGCGATTACGATGGGCATCGGCACCATTTTAAAATCCCGCCGGATCCTGCTCCTCGCCAGCGGGGAAGGGAAGGCGGAAATCCTCTGGCGGTCGTTCTACGGCCCGGTGACGCCGCAGGTCCCGGCATCGATTTTGCAGTTCCACCCCGACGTCTGGGTCATTGCCGACTGCGCGGCTGCCGAAGTGATTGCCGAGCGGGAAGGCCTCCCGCACCACTAATCAGAAGATCAAAGAAGCCAAAACGCCTGTCCGGTAGCTCCAGACAGGCGTTTCAGCTTGTCGAAAAAGTCTTTTTTGAGTATTTTTTGGGTGCTGCGCACACTTCATTATAAGCGGCAAAACCGTGGCTAGCTTCGGAAGTACAAAAAGTGGCCGCCTGGGAAAGGGCTCCGCCCCTTCCACGTGCGCGACGAATTACTTGTAATTCGTCCGGTTTTGCAAAGCAAAACCTGAACCCATTTAAAAAGGGCTGGACCCTAAACTTCTGATCGTCACCCGTTTCTTTGTCACTTTAACGCCAGCGCCGATTTGCGGATGTTTTCTAACGTTTTCTTTTAATCCACCCGGTTTTTCCGCTCTCCCCGGAGGAACGCCCGGACATTCTCCACCGCCGCGTCAATCAGCCGCCCTCTGGCCTCTCTCGAAGCCCAGGCGATGTGGGGGGTGACGATGCAGTTCGGCGCTTCCAGCAGCGGCGAATCCGCCGCCATCGGTTCGGTTTCGCTCACATCCGCCCCGTATCCGGCGAGCTTCCCGCTTCCGAGCGCTTCGGCCATCGCCCGTTCATCCACCAGCGGGCCTCTGGCGGTATTTAAAAGGATGGCCCCGTCCTTCATCTTGCCCAGTTTTTCCCGTTCCATCAGGTGGAAGGTGTCCTCCGTCAGCGGGCAGTGGAGCGAAAGGATATCCGCCTCCGCCAGCAGTTCCTCCATCCCGCACCGCCGCGCGGGGTAGGGGAGCGCCTTTTCCCGCCGGGAGCAGTAGAGCACCTCCATCCCGAAGGCGTGGGCCAGCGCCCCGGCCGCCTGCCCGATCTGCCCCATCCCGAAGACACCGAACCGCTTGCCCCAAAGCTCCAGCTGGGGCGTCTCCCAGTAGCAGAAATCGGGCGCTTTGACCCATTTTCCTGCCTGCACCCCGCCGGCGTGCCGCCCCACCCGGTGGCAGAGCTCCAGCAGGAGCGCCATCGTAAACTGGGCGACCGCGTGGGTCGAATAGGCGGGGACGTTGGTGACGGCGATCCCGAGCCGGGCAGCCGCCGCGACGTCGATGTTGTTGTAGCCGGTGGCCAGCGCCCCGATGTATTTCAGCCGCGGGCACTGCTCCATCAGTTCCCCGGTGAAATAAACCTTGTTGGTGAGGACGATTTCCGCGTCCTTTGCCCGGCCCACCACCTCTTCCGGCGGCGTCCGGTCATAAACGGTGAGGCGCCCCATCTCTTCCAGCGCCTCCCAGGAGAGGTCGCCCGGGTTGACGACCGCCCCGTCCAGAATGACAATCTTCATACCTTCCCCTTAGAAAAACTTCATCAGCACTTCGGCCATCACCTGATGCCCGGCAGGGGTCGGGTGGTTGATGCCGTTGGCCAGCAGCGCCGCCACCGGGTGCCCCGCCTTGACAAACCCTTCCCAGACCTTGTAGACGTCGGCGAGGCAGGTGTTTTCCTCCGCCGCCACCTGCCGGATCAGTTTGACCCGTTCTTCCAGCGAATCGCCGGCGGGGTAGGGGAGGTTGTCGGTGCACTGCATATTCGGGGTCATCAGCACGATATCCGACCCCGTTTCCCGCTTAATCCGCCGGACAACCCGCTTGAGGGATTCGTAGAAATTCCGGTTGTCCCCCAGCTCCGGCCCCCAGTTGAGCGCCCCGTTGATGATGGTCAGGTCGGGGTCGTGGGCGATGACGTCCCGGGAGAGCCGCGCCTCCATCCCCAGCATGTTGTCCCCGGCAATCCCGGCGTTTAATACGCTGACCGACGTCGCTTCATACCGGTCGGACAGCCGGTCTTTGAACTTTTCCAGGTAGGACTGCCGCTCGTCGACCGCCTCGACCGGTTTCCCGGCCTTGATAAAGGCGGGGAAGCCGGCAAAGTCCCGCACCAGCATCTCAAAATGCCCGGCAGTGACCGAGTCCCCCAGCCCGACGACCAGGGGGTTCCGCCGCTGCAATCCCTTGCGGTCGAGGCCGTACTTGGTCAGGGAACCGCAGAAACCGGTGTTGTGTTTCATCACTTTCAGGAAATGTTCCGGTTCGCCCGAGACGCACCCCTCAAATTCGAGGGCGTAGGCGAGGAACTCTTTGGCGTATGGCGTTTCCACGCGGGTTTTCATGACAGATTCCTCCTTTTGCTTACGGAAATCAATTTTCGTCGCATTTCCTTCAAAACGCACCGAGCGGCTATGGACGTCCGAAGACCGGCCTTCCACGGCCGGTCTCATGCGGATGGAACGGGCATCCCACGCCGCGTCGAACAGCGGGTCCAGGGCTCGCTAGAGTCCTGGCGCCTCCAGGCGCGGAGCCTGGCAGAGTCCAGAGACAGAGTCTCTGGTCCATCAAAGTGAAACTTAGCGAAGCGGGTCGCAATCTCTGATTGCGATAGGGATGCAAAGCATCCCTGCGCTGACCTTAAGGGCAGCGAAATAAACTTTCCATGCTAAAAAGACAAAAAATGATTTCCGTACCGTTTACTCTTTCCGTCCGATGTACATCAGGTGTTCTGATAAAGCGAGCAGTTCCGGCACCTCCAGCAGCTCCTTCGATACCTCGATCCACCTGTCGATTTCCGCCTGGCTCCGTTCCAGTAGCCAGGGCTCGTTGGCACTGAGGACCCCTTCCTGCCCGAACAGGTGCAGTTCTTTAAGCGGGAACTGCTCCATAAACGGCCGGATGCTCCGGGGGTGGACAAACCGGGCGGCGGTGAACGCCGGGCCCGTATAGTCGCCGCCCTCCCGCATCGCGCTGAAAATCGGCCGGGTTTCGGGGTTTGTAAAGTCGATTTCGATCATCCCCGGCGTCTTGAGGTCGAAGAGCAGCCCCGCCGACAGCTGGATAAACGAAACCGACAGCGTCCCGCCGGGTTTCAGCCGCTTAAGCGCCAGCTCCACCGCCCGCACCCGGTCGGCGTCTTCCTTTAAATGGTAAAGCGGCCCCATCAGCAGCACATGGTCAAATTCCTCGATCGGGAGACGGTCCAGCTCCAGGCAGTTAGCTGCAAAGGCAGAAAGCTTTACACCCCTTTCCGCCGCCTTTTGCTTCGCGAGGGCGATGTTCCCCTTCGAAAGGTCGACGAGGGTCACGTCGCATCCCATCTCCGCAAAGTGGATGGAATACCGTCCCGGCCCGCCGCCGATGTCGAGGACCCGGTCGCCGGGGCGGATATATTTTTCCAGCATATGCCGGGTGAAGATAAACTCAAAGGGATGCTGTTCCAGCCTTTCCCACTCCATCTGCGCGTTTTCGTCGTAGTAGTCCTTGACGGTCTGGATGTCTTGATTCATGGGTGTCACTTCCTTTTCTTTTTTGCAAAACGATTGGATTTGCTGATTTCATTATATCTTTTTTTAGCCGTTTCGTCAATCGTAAAGTTTCTTCCCGGACGGGAATCGGTTTCTGTCTAATCATTGAATGTTTATTTCGCTGCCCTTATGGCAGCGACCAAGGGTTCCCCTTGGATGGGACCAAGTTTCACTTGGATGGACCAGGACCCTAGCGGGCCCTGGACCCGCTGCCCGACGCGGCGTGAGATGTCCGCTCCACACGCGTGAGACCGGCCGTGGGAGGCCGGTCTTCGGAAGGTGACAGGCCGCTCGGAACGTTCAGTGACAGAAACCGCTTTCCGTCTCTTTCCCGCTTGCCCTCCGCCCGCCGCCGTGGTATAATAGGGGAAAAAGGAGGATGATTTCCATGAGCAAAGTGATTATTTTCCTGGCCCAGGGCCTGGAAGAGTGTGAAGCGCTGGTCCCGGCCGACCTGCTGCGCCGGGCGGGGGTCGAAGTGACGCTGGCGGCCATCGGCGGCAGCAGGACGGTCACCGGTTCCCACAACATTGTGATCGAAGCCGACACCCTGGCGGAAGACGCCGCCCTGTCCGACTACGACGCGCTGTTTTTACCGGGCGGCCTCCCCGGCACCACCCACCTTGCTGAGAGCGGCCTGGTCAAAGAGGCGGTCCTCTCCTTCCACAAAGCCGGCAAGATCATCTCGGCCATCTGCGCCGCCCCCAGCATCTTCGGTTCGCTGGGCCTGCTGGAAGGCAAAAACGCCACCTCCCATCCCAGCTTTGAGGACAAGCTGACCGGCGCCCACGTCACCGGTCACCTCGTCGACGTCGACGGCAACATCACGACTGGCCGCGGCCTCGGGGCGGCGATCCCCTTCGGCCTCTCGCTCGTCCAGCAGCTGGTCGGTCGGGAAAAGGCGGAGGAAATCGCAAAGGCGATTGCCTATCCCTACGAATTCTAAAACGGCAGCAAAAAAGAGCCTTCCCCCGGGGAGGCTCCTTGAGACTGTCGAAAAACAAGTTTTTCGACAGGATAACATCGGAACTGCATGCCTCCCTGCGGTCGACACTTGTTCCGATCAAGGTATTTTTTCCGCCGTACATGCCGCCGGAAAAAATGTGATTTAATTTTTTGAGCGCATCGGAAAGTTTCTTTCCTTTTTTGGCAAGACTTTCTCGACAGGTTGAGAGCCTTCCTCCGGGGAGGCTCTTTTTACTAAAAGTTCACACCTTCTCCAGCAAATCTCCATCTTCTCCCCACAAACCTTCCTGCCTTTCCGGCCGCCTTTCTGGTATACTGAACCCAAACCGGAAAGGGGACTGCAAAATGGAAAAAAGGAGAAAACGTTT
>DVHA01000132.1 GCA_018712425.1 Candidatus Faecivivens stercoravium
ATATGACGCAGGGTACGATCTGGAAACAGCTCATCTACTTTGCCTTCCCTCTGCTCATCGGCAACCTCTTCCAGCAGCTGTACAACACCGTCGACTCAGTCGTCGTCGGCAACTTTGTCTCGACCGAAGCCCTCGCCGCCGTCGGGTCGGTCACCCCGATCATCAACATGCTGGTCGGCTTCTTCTCCGGCCTCGCCACCGGCGCCGGCGTTGTCATCAGCCAGTTTTTCGGCGCCAAAAACGGCCAGATGCTCCACAAGGCGGTCCACACGACCCTCCTGATGACCGTCGGCCTCGGCGTCATCTTCACCTTTATTGGCATCTTCATGACCCCGCTGATGTTAAACCTCATGTCCACCCCGGCGGACGTTTTCGACGGGGCGGCCCTCTACCTGCGGATCTATTTCGGCGGCGTGCTGGGGCTGATGCTCTACAACATGGTCTCCGGCATCCTCCGGGCGGTCGGCGACTCCAAGCGGCCGCTCTACTTCCTGATCCTCTCCTCCCTGTTAAACGTCGTGCTGGACCTTGCCTTTGTGCTGATCTTCCACTGGGGCATCGCCGGCGTCGCGATTGCCACCATCATTGCCCAGTTTATCTCCGCCTTCCTCCTGCTGGTGGTGCTGGCCCGGTCAGACGAGGACTATAAGCTGGTGCTCCGGGACCTGAAGATGGATGCCGAAATCCTCAAGCGGATTGTCCGCATCGGCCTCCCCGCCGGGCTCCAGATGGCGGTCACCTCCTTTTCCAACGTCTTCGTCCAGTCCTATATCAACCGGTTCGGCTCCGCCTGCATGGCCGGGTGGACCTCCTACTCCAAGATTGACCAGTTTGTCCTGCTACCAATGCAGAGCCTGTCGCTGTCGGCGACCACCTTTGTCGGCCAGAACCTCGGCGCCGGCAACCTCTCCCGCGCCAAGAAAGGCACCCGGGTCTCAATGGCGATTTCGGTGGCGATTACGGCGGTGCTGACCGTTCTGCTGATCGCCTTCTCCTCCCAGCTCTTAATGCTCTTCAATCAGGATGAAAACGTCCTCTATTACGGCAACATCTTCATCCGCTACCTCGCCCCCTTCTATGTCATCTGCTGCATCAACCAGATTTTCGCCGGTTCGCTGCGCGGCGCCGGGGACGCGACCGGGCCGATGATTATTATGCTTTTAAGCTTCGTCGTTTTCCGGCAGATCTACCTCTTTGTCGGTTCGCAGTTCTTTGATTCGATCATCTTTGTCGGGCTGGGGTATCCCGCCGGCTGGCTGGTCTGCAGCGTTTTTATGGCGATCCACTACTTCCGCGGCAGGTGGGAAAAGGATTACCAGATTGCAAAATAACCTCTTGGGGCCGGGAATTTTCACGGCCCTCAGCTTATCGAAGAATGAGTTTGGCGGAAACGTAAGAATTGGCGCTGGCGTTAAAGTGACAAAGAAACGGGTGAAGAATTAAAAGTTTTACTCGATTTTTTTCAAAAAATCGCGAGAATGGAAGGGGCAGAGCCCCTTCCCAGGCGCTCCGTTACCGTACTTCCGAAGCTGACCACGGCTTTGCCACTGATAACGAAGCGTGCGCAGCACCCAAAAAATACTCAAAAAAACTTTTTCGACAAACTGCGGGCCGGGGATTTTCCCGGCCCTTTTTGTTGCCTTTTCCGGCAAAATATGGTATCATATCCCCGGAACCAACCCGACAGAAAGGAAAGATACCCATGAAAGAAATGCAGATTGGCGCAAAACTCTCCCTCTCCGCGGCCGTCACGCCCGACAAGCTCGCCTCAACGATGAAGAGCGGCGAACTGCCGGTCTTCGCGACTCCGGCGATGGCCGCGCTGATGGAAGAGACGGCGGCCGCCCTTTTAAAGCCGTTTTTAGACGAAGGGGAAACCTCGGTCGGCACCGCCTTGAACCTCGCCCACCTGGCCGCCACCCCCGAAGGCTTAACCGTCACCGCCGAGGCGGAAATCACCGCCGTCGACCGCCGGAAGGTCAGCTTCCGGGTGATCGTCCGCGACCCGGCGGAGGAGATCGGCCGAGCCGACCACGACCGGTTCGTCGTAAACGCCGAAAAGTTCCTCGAAAAAGCAAACCGCAAAAAGGGATAACCTTCCCCTATTCCCGTCTGGCAAAACGTCAGGCGGGATTTTTTCATTTTCCCAAAATTTTTTTCGGAAAAAGCGAAAGGTCCGCCCTTTTTTGCTGTGTATAGAGATAGAAAGGAGCGGATCGCTTATGAAACGGAACATTTCACTCACCCTCATTGGCCTTCTGGCCGCCGGAATCCTTACCGGATGCGTCAACGACGCGGAATCTGCCAAATCGGCCAAACCGGTCATCTACCTCTACCCCGAAACGACAATGGAGGTTTCGGTCGGTCTGGACTTTGACGGGACGCTGACCACCACCTATCCTACCTACAACGGTGGCTGGGAAGTCACGGCCTCCCCCGACGGCACCCTCATCAACCACGCGGACGGGAAGGAATATTCCTACCTCTTCTGGGAGGGCGACGGCCCTGCCGATTACGACCTCTCGGAAGGCTGGTGCGTCCCAGGGGATGAGACAGCGGAATTTTTGCAGGAAACCCTCGCGGAAATCGGTCTGACGCCCCGGGAGTACAACGAGTTTATCGTCTACTGGCTGCCGCTGATGGAAGATAACCCCTATAACCTCATCACCTTCCAAGGGGACGCCTACACCGATGGGGCAAAGCTCTCGATTACCCCCAAACCCGACAGCCTTTTACGGGTCTTTATGGCATGGATGCCGCTGGAAGAACCGATGGAGATTGACGCTCCGGAAATCAAACCCTTTGAACGGAACGGCTTCACCGTCGTCGAATGGGGCGGCGTGAAACTCCCGTGAACCTCCCGCACCGGAAGTTCCCCCTTCCGGTGTATTTTTTTCGACAAACCTCTTGACAAATTCTGCCGCCTGCGCTATACTATATGAGTCGCTGTTATGGCTCAGGTGGTAGAGCACGTCCTTGGTAAGGACGAGGTCACCAGTTCGAATCTGGTTAACAGCTCCAGCTCCCGCTGTCCTCCCCGGACGGCGGGAAATTGATGAAAAATCCGGGAAAATGCTTGACAAAAGGCGTTTCCCGTGGTATAATATAAAAGCTTTAGGAAACCTAAAGATGCTGTTATGGCTCAGGTGGTAGAGCACGTCCTTGGTAAGGACGAGGTCACCAGTTCGAATCTGGTTAACAGCTCCAAAATCCCGCTATCCTTTCGGATGGCGGGATTTTTTTATGCATGAAAACGGCCTGCCCTCCCCTCTCCGGGAAGGCAGGCCGTTTTCAAAGGTTATCCCAAAAACCCGAGGTCCTCGAGCCAGTCCGCCGCCAGCTCCGCCCACTTTGCGGTGTGGGGGACGTCTTCGACCTCATACTTCCCGTCGTACAGCCCCTGGCCATGGGCGCCGCCCTGGAAGAGGTGGAGGGCGAAGGGGATGCCGAACATTGAGAGCTTCTCGGCAAACCCCAGCACCGACCGCGGGTCGTCCGCCAACGTCTCCATCAGGAAGAAGGGCGGACAGTCGGGAGAGAGGTTGCAGCTGGGGGACATTGCCGCCAGCTCCCGCTGCTTGGCGGGGTCATAGCCCAGCGCGCTTGCCATCGAAGCGGCGTTGTCAAAAGAGCCATATAGCTCCAGCGCCGCGTCCGGCCGGGAGGAAACCCGTTCGACCGGGTCGGCGGCGTCCGGGTCCCCGGCGTCGAAATGGGTCGCCACCTCGCCGGTCAGCATCCCGCCGGCCGAAAAACCGCCGAAGGCGATCTTGTCGGGGAGGATGTTGTATTTCCCGGCGTTGGCCCGCAGGTACCGCACCGCCCGGCAGCCGTCCCGGCAGGAATCGGCGTTGGTGTACGGGTCGACCCGGTAGTCGATGATCGCCGTGTGGAAGCCCTTGTTCCAGAAGTAATCGGCGACCGGCATCGCTTCGTTGTAGCTCTTAAACAGATGGGCGCCGCCGGCGGCGATGATGAAGCTGCCAACCGGCTTCTCGTGGGCGGGGTAGACCGCCAGCCGCGGGGACTTCTGCCCGTAGGCCGGGTCAAACCCGGGGCAGTTCCCGTCCCAGAGGTCTACGATTTCAATCCCCCGGCTTTCCAGCTGGGCAAACATCTCTTCCCAGCTCTTGAACCGTTCTTCCCGCAGCGTCTTAAAGAATTCCATCGCTTTTTCGTCCGCCATATTCTTCACGTTCCTTTCCGATTGCCAGAAAGCGTCCCTGCCCAAGCCGCAGGGACGCTTATTTTTTTGAATCATGTTTTGGGTGCTGCGCACGCTTCATTTCAGGCGGCAAAGCCGTGGCCAGCTTCGAAAGTACGGGAGGCAGGTGCCTGCCAAGGGGCTCTGCCCCTTGGATGCCCGCGATTTTTTGAAAAAAATCGAGTAAAACTTTCTTTACTTCGCCCGTCCCTTCGTAACTTTGGCGTCAGCGCCGATTCCCGCGTTTGAATTTG
>DVHA01000133.1 GCA_018712425.1 Candidatus Faecivivens stercoravium
AAGCTGGCGTCGCCGGTCGCCTACCGGGTGGGGACGGCGGCCGAGCCGGCGCTGGACGTGGAATTTGACGAGGAGGCGGACGGTGGGCCGGAAGCGGAGGAAGCCCCCGCCGCCCAGCCGCCGGAACCGGAAACCGTCCCGGAACCGGCCAAACCGGCGCCGCCGCCCGTGACCGTCTTCGGGGAGGTCTTTTCGACCTACATCCTCTGCCAGATCGGGGAGGAGTTCGTGCTGATCGACAAGCACGCCGCCCACGAGCGAATCCGGTACAACAGGCTGAAAGCTGAGGGGGAAACCCTCAGCCGCCAGCTGCTGCTCGCGCCGGTAACGGTAAACCTCTCCCGGGAGGACCACCAGCTGGCCCTCGAAAACCGGGAGGCCCTCTTAAAACTCGGGTTTGAGGCGGAGGACTTCGGCGGCAACACGGTCATCATCCGGTCGGTCCCGGCGGTGATGGCGGACGCCTCCCCGGCGGAGCTGTTTGAGGACGCCCTGTCGGGGCTCGCCCGTTCCCACCGGGGGCTGACGGCGGTGGACGAGATCCTCCACCGGATGGCCTGCCGCAGCGCCGTCAAGGGCGGCGACCACAACAGCCGGGAGGAGCTGGAGGCGTTGGCCCGGCGGGTGGCGTCGGATGAAGAGGTGCGCTACTGCCCCCACGGGCGGCCGGTGATGATCCGGTTTACAAGGCGGCAGCTGGAAAAGATGTTCGGACGGATTCAGTAAAGGAGGGTTCCGATGGGACAGGCGGAAAAGATACCGGTGCTGGCGGTCGTCGGGCCGACGGCGTCGGGCAAGACGGGGCTGGCGGTGCAGTTGGCCCACGCCCTTTCGGGGGAGGTCGTCTCCTGCGACTCGATGCAGATTTATAAGACGATGGACATCGCCACCGCCAAGCCGACTCCCGCGGAGATGGAGGGGGTGCCCCACCACCTCATCGGCTTCCTGCCGCCGGAATCCCCTTTTTCGCTGGCCGAGTACGTAAAACTAGCCGGGGAGGCGATCGAAGGGATCGTTTCCCGGGGGAACCTCCCGATTCTCTGCGGCGGGACGGGGCTTTACGCCGACACCCTGCTGCGGGGGATCCAGCTCTCCGAGAGCGGCGAGGACCCGGCCTACCGGGCGGAGCTCCAGGCGCTGGCGGACGCGGAAGGGGGCGGGAAGCTGAAAGAGATGCTCACCGCCTGCGACCCCGATTACGCCGCCGGGGTGCATGAAAACAACATCCCCCGGCTCATCCGGGCGCTGGAGGTCTACCACGCGACCGGCATCCCCTTAAGTGTCCACATCGCCCGGTCGAAGGCGGGCGGAAGCCCCTACCACCCCTTCTGGCTGGGGCTGGGCTACCGGGACCGATCGGTCTTGTATGAGAGGATCAACCGGCGGGTCGACCAGATGTTGGAATCGGGGCTTCTGGAAGAGGCCCGGGCCGCCTACGACACCCGGATGAAGACCGCCGCCCAGGCGATCGGCTGCAAGGAGCTTTTCCCCTACTTCGACGGGGAAAAGAGCCTCCCGGAATGTGTCGAGACCCTCAAGCGGTCGACCAGACGCTACGCCAAGCGGCAGCTGACCTGGTTTCGGCGCAACCCCGACATCCACTGGCTCTATCCCGACGAGCTGGGAATGGACGGGGTGCTGCGGGAGGCGCTTAAACTCGTAAAAGAAGAACAGCTTGTTGAGAAAGTCCCATTAAAAGGGTAAAATGACCTTTCGATGCGCTGTAAAATTTAAATCACATTTTTTCCGGCGGCATGTACGGCGGAAAAAATACCTTGATTCGGGCAAGTGTGCGACTAATTTAATGGACGGTTTTTCGGTTTCCCCGCTTCGCGGGGAAATGCCGCCCATACAGTCTTGGGCGGCAAGAAAAAGCGCGGTGTATCTCCGCAGGAGATACACGAAGCCCGAATGTTATCCTGTCGAAAAACTTGTTTTTCGACAGTTTCGAAGAAGCAGGTTTTTCCGGAATGTGAATTCTCGCCGGGATAGATTGTAATTCCGGCGGAACTATGGTATAATGAGGTAATATTTATACTGCCGGGTTTTCCGCCTGGGGCGGAAAAGGCGAAGCTTTTTTCGGAGTGGGGGAAGGACGCCCCCAGTCCGAAGGGATGCTTCCCGTTTCCCGGCGAAAGGGGTTAAAGCAACATGAAAAGCTTAAATCTGCAGGACGTTTTCTTAAACCAGGCCCGCAAGGAGCGGATCCCGGTGACCTTCTTCCTGGTCAACGGCTTCCAGTTCCGCGGGGTGGTCAAGGGGTTTGACAACTACACCGTCATCCTGGAATGCGACGGCAAGCAGGAACTGATCTACAAGCACGCCATCTCCACCATCGTCCCCCAGAAGAGCATCGCGATTTTAAACAGCGAAGAGGAGTAAGCCTTGAGCACGCGACTGATGCGGACCGGCACAGTGGTGCTGGCGGTTTTCCTGCTCATCTACGTGGCCTTCCAGCTTACCCGCTATACCGGCAGCAGCTACAGCTACCAGACGGTCTATTCGACGACGGTGGAGGATACCCTCTCGGTCACCGGCGCCTTCTTCCGGGAGGAACAGACCATCTCGGTCGGCCAGACCGGGGTGCTTTCCTGCACCTATGCGGTGGGGGAGAAGGTCCCGATCGGCTCGGAGGTGGCGAGGCTCTACCGGAGCCAGGACGCCATCGACCTCCAGCGGGAGATTTCCTCCCTTGAGGATGTGATCGACAGCCTCCAGCGGGCCCAGGACGCCGCCAAGACCAGCGAGGCGGTCCTGCCGGAGACGCTGAACGCCCAGATTGCGGCGGACGTCCTGGAACTGATCCAATACCGGGACCAGTCGGATTTTTCTTCCGTCGATTCGCTGAAGAGCGAGCTCATCGAAGCCTTCGCCCGGCGGCAGATCATCATCGACGCCGAAACCGACTACTCGGGCGAGATCAGCTCGCTCCAGTCGGAACTGGATTCCCTCCGCGCCCGGGACGACGCCGTCTATACCTCTTACACCAGCGAGGTGGCGGGGTACTTTGTCGACCATGTGGACGGGTATGAGGATATCTGCACGCCGGAGGCGCTGGCGGAGATGACCGCCTCCGGCCTCGACGAGATGATCGGCGGCTATACCAGCTATTCGGCCGATTCCTCCCGGGTCAAGGTGGTCACCGACCATATCTGGCAGTTCGCCTTTACCGTCACCGAGGATGAGGCCCTCTCGCTGGCCGAAGGGCGGACGGTGCAGATCCGGTTCCCCAACGGCTCCGAGACGGTCAGCATGACGGTGGAGGAGCTGCGCCGGGACGTCGATGCCGGGGAGTACCTGGTGATCCTGGAGGGGGATTTGATCGATTCCTACCTGCTGACCACCCGGGTGCAGGCCTGCGAGCTGATTGTGAACACCTATCAGGGCCTCCGGGTGCCGAAATCGTCCATCCGCTACGAGGGCAGCCAGCCGGGGGTCTACGTCGTGCTGGTGGACAAGATGTATTTCCGCCGGATCAACGTCATCTATGAGACGGCCGAGTTTGTCATCTCCGAGGAAAACTGGACGCCGGACGAGGGCACGGCCCTTAAGCTTTACGACACCGTCATTGTGGAAGGGGTGGGGCTTTATAACCAGAAGAACGTCTGAGGCCGCCAGTTACCCTGAAGTGGAAGAGCGGGTACGGTTTTATGAAAACCGGCTGCGGGAGCTGGAAGCGGCCGCCGGCCGTCCGGAAGGGTCGGTCCGGCTGATGGCCGTCACCAAAACCGTCCCGCCCGAAAAGGTCAACGCGGCGCTCCGGGCCGGTGCCGCCCTTGTGGGAGAGAACCGGGTTCAGGAGCTCATGGCTAAAAAAAATCAGTACAATTGCGCAAAATCGCAAATTCATTTTATTGGGCACTTGCAGACCAACAAAATTCGCGATATAATGAACTCAGTGTCCTGCGTCCAGTCGGTGGACAGCCTGCGCCTTGCGCGGGCGCTGTCGGCGGCGGCGGAGAAGGCGGGGGTCCGGATGGACTGCCTTTTGGAAGTGAACATCGGCATGGAAGAGAGCAAATCCGGGTTTTCGCCGGAAGGGGTGCTCGGTGCGGCCAGGGAAATAGCCGCGATGCCGTTCCTCACCCTCCGCGGGCTGATGACCGTCCAGCCGGCTGCCGCGTCGGCCGGGCATGACGACCGGTATTTTCGCCGGATGCAGGCGCTTTACCTTTCCCTCAAAGAGGCTTCCCTCCCCGGGGCCCAGGTAGACACCCTCTCGATGGGGATGACCGGGGACTTTGAAGAGGCGGTCCGCTGCGGCGCCACCATCGTCCGGATCGGGCGGGGGCTGTTCGGCAGCCGGGAAAGACAGGATGGATGACAGGGCCGGGCGGGGTTCCGGCAGATCAAAGAAAGGCGGCTAGTACAAAATGGGACTTATCGATAAAATCAAGAATTTTATCTACAGCGACAACAGCGAATACGACGAGCAGATGGACGACGGGTACGCCGAAGAGGAAAGCGACGCCGGCTCCTCCTCCTCTTCCTCTTCCGCGTCGGATTTTTCCAGCTTTTCAAACGGCTCCAACTACTCTTCCTACTCCAGCTCCCGGGGAAGCGGGTATACCCCCCGCACCGGCCGGGTGGTCAATATCCAGACTTCGGCCCAGCTGCAGGTGATGCTGGTGCAGCCCGACCGGTTTGAGGACTGCAAGCCGATCGCCGACGAGCTCAACAAGAAGATCACCGTAGTCTTAAACCTCGAGGGCCGCGCCCCCGACCTCTCCAGACGGGTGCTCGACTTCTTAAGCGGGGTCACCTACGCCAATTCCGGCAACATTAAGCAGGTTGCCAAAAACACCTATATGCTCACCCCCTCCAACGTCGACCTGCGGGGGGACCTGATGGATGAGCTGCAGAACAGCGGGTATATGCCCTGATGGATTCCGGTAAGGAGACGGGCTATTTCCTCCAGTCGGTCCGCAACCTCTTTGCCCTGGCGGACAAGCAGAGCGCCCCGAAGTTTTCCGATTTCTTAAGCGAGGAGCAGCAGGCGGAGGCGGAGCCTCTCGCCCGCAGGCTCGCCCGGGAGACCGGGATGGAGATCCTCTTCTGGGGCGGGTACGAAGGGGCGGTGCGGGTGATGCTGGGGGTGTTCCCGGACCCTTATCCGCCGGACCCCGGGCTGTTCCCGATCACCGGCATCACCGCCCGCGCCCGCAAGGCCGACAAGCTGGAGCACCGGGCAATTATGGGCACCCTCCTCGGCGGGCAGCTGAAGCGGGAGATGCTGGGCGACCTGATCCCCGGGGAAGGGGAAGCCTACATCTTCGCCGACGAACGGGTGGAGAAAGCGCTCCTGACCCAGTTCGACCGGATCGGCGGCATCGGCGTCCGGATGGAAAAGGGGACGCCGGAAATCCGCCGGGAAGACCACTTTGAACCGGTCCGGGGGACGCTCGCTTCGGTCCGCCTGGACGCGGCGGTGGCGATGCTGGCCGGGACCGGCCGGGAGAAGGCCGCGGCGCTCATTCGGGAAGGGCTTGTCAGCGTCGGGCATATCGAAGAGAAGAATGTAAGCCGCCGGCTGCGGGAAGGGGACGTCCTCGTCATCCGCCGCCGGGGGAAATATAAGCTGGAGACGGTCGGCGAACCGACCCGCAAGGGGCGGATCCCGGTCACCTTCCAGAAATATCTGTAAAGAGACGCGGGTGCGGAGAAACTCTCTGGCTCCGGCTATTTATGCAGTGAGGAAAGAAGGACATAAGATGAGCAAGGAAAAGGAAGCACGTTTTGAAAAAGCCGCTTTTGGTTACCGCCCGGAGGATGTCGACCGCTATATCGCCGAGTCGGATAAGAAACTGGCGGCGGCCAAGGCCGAAAAGGCGGAGCTTTTAAGCAAAATGAAGATCCTGGCCGACAAGATCACCGAGTACCGCTCGGACGAGGGCAACCTTAAAGAGGCGATGCTGGGCGCCCAGCGGATGAAAGCCTCGATTGAGAACGAGGCCAAGTCCAAGGCGGACACCACCGTCTCCGAGGCGCAGGAGTACGCCAACCAGCTGATCGCCGACGCCCAGGCCAAATCCAGCCAGATGGTCGCCGACGCCCAGGAGCGGGCGAACAAGATGATCGCCGAGGCCCAGAAGACCGCCGAGCAGAAGGTCAACTCGGTCACCTCCCAGGTGGAGCGGGAACGGGCGACCCTCTCGCAGCTGCAAAAAGAGGTTTCCGGCTTTAAGAACCGGCTGATTTCCCTCTACCGCGAGCATTTAAACCTGATTACCAACCTCCCCGAACAGGCAAAGAGCGCTAAAGAGCTCCCCGTCCGGGAAGAGAAGGCTGTCCCCGCCCCGGCGGAAGCCGATGAACCCGCCGGAGACGCGTTTACAGAGAAATTCGGCGAAGTGGATTTGAAGTAAGGCGGACGCACTCCCTACGCTGTCGAAAAAAGATTGGGAAAACGTAAGAATCGGCGCTGGCGCTGATTTGACAGAGAAATGGGCGACGATCAGAAGTTTAGGGTCCAGCCCTTTTAAATGGGCTCAGGTTTTGCTTTGCAAAACCGGACGAATTACAAGTAATTCGTCGCGGAAAATAAGGAAAGGGGCAGAGCCCCTTCCCAGGCGATTGCCTGCCGTACTTCCGAAGCTTTTCACGGCTGCTCCGCCTGAAACGAAGGGTGCGCAGCACCCAAAATATAATTCCAAAAATTTGACACGCGGAAAGGCAAACCCGCCTTCATCCCTTTTGTTTACAATCCGAAGGTGAAAGGATAGATTTGAAATGGCCAACCCCCAGGACTTTAACAAGACCCTGAACCTGCCCAAAACCAGTTTTGAGATGCGCGGCGGCCTCCCGAAAAAGGAGCCGGGCTTCATCCAGCACTGGAACGCGGTAGACCTCTATGAAAACATGTTAAGGCGCAACGCCGGCAAGCCCAAATACGTGCTGCACGACGGCCCCCCCTACGCCAACGGCGACATCCACATGGGCACGGCGCTCAACAAGGTGCTCAAGGACATCATCGTCAAGTATAAGAACATGTCCGGCTTCCAGTCGCCCTACGTCCCCGGCTGGGACACCCACGGCCTGCCGACCGAGCTGAAGGCGCTCAAAAAGATCGGCGTCGACAAAAACGGCGTCCCGGTCCCGAAGCTGCGGGAAATCTGCCGGGAGTTCGCGATGGGCTATGTCGAGAGCCAGAAGGAGCAGTTCATCCGCCTCGGCGTCACCGGCGATTTCAAAGACCCCTATATCACCTTAAAGCCGGAATTTGAAGCGGAGCAGGTCCGGGTCTTCGGCAAGATGGCCGAAAAAGGGATGATCTACCGGGGCATGAAGCCGGTTTACTGGTGCGCCGAGTGCGGCACCGCCCTGGCCGAGGCCGAAATCGAGTACCAGGAGGACCCCTGCACCTCGATCTACGTCAAGTTTAACGTCACCGACGACAAGGGGCTGTTCACCGGCATGGGGCTGGACCTTTCGAAGGTCTTCTTCGTCATCTGGACCACCACCACCTGGACCATCCCCGGCAACCTCGCGATTTCGTTAAACCCCGAATTTGACTACACCCTCGTCCATCTGGGCGACGAGTACTACGTCATGGCGGAAGAGCTGGTCCCGTCGGTCATGAAGGTGGCCGGTATCGAGGATTATGAGACGGTCGGGCATTTCAAAGGCGCCGACTGCGAATATATGAAGACCCGCCATCCCCTCTACGACCGGGTTTCGCTGGTCATCGTCGGCGACCACGTCACGCTGGACAGCGGTACCGGCTGCGTCCACACCGCCCCCGGCTTCGGCGCCGACGACTTTACCGTCTGCCAGAAGTATCCGGAGATCCCGCTGATCGTCCCGGTCGACGCCGAAGGCCGCCAGACCGCCGAGACCGGCCGGTACGCCGGGATGAAGACGGCCGAGTCCAACGGCCCGATCCTCGAGGACTTAAAAGCCTGCGGGGCCATCTTCGCGACCGAAGAGATCACCCACCAGTACCCCCACTGCTGGCGCTGCAAAGAGCCGGTCATGTTTAGGGCGACCGAACAGTGGTTCTGCTCGGTTGATTCGATCAAGGAGGACGCGGTTAAGGCGATCAACGACGTCGAGTGGATCCCCCAGTGGGGCCGCGACCGGATCACCTCGATGGTCCGCGACCGGAACGACTGGTGCATCTCCCGCCAGCGGCGGTGGGGCGTGCCGATCCCCGTCCTCTACTGCGAGGACTGCGGCGAGCCGATCATGAACCACGAGTCGATCGAGGCGATTGCCCGGATGTTCGCGAAGGAAGGTTCCGACGCCTGGTACCTCCACACCCCCGACTACTTCCTCCCGGAAGGTTTTGCCTGCCCGAATTGCGGCGGCAAGGCCTTTAAACAGGAGCAGGATATCCTGGACGTCTGGTTCGACTCCGGTACAACCCATTTCGGCGTCCTGAAACAGCGCCCCGACCTCGCCTGGCCGGCCGACCTCTACCTCGAGGGCGCCGACCAGTACCGCGGCTGGTTCCAGTCCTCCCTCCTGACCGCCGTCGCCTGCGGCCTGCCGGCCCCCTATAAGGCGGTCTGCACCCACGGCTGGGTCGTCGACGGCGAGGGCAAGGCGATGCACAAATCCGCCGGCAACTCGAT
>DVHA01000134.1 GCA_018712425.1 Candidatus Faecivivens stercoravium
TGCAAGGTCGTTGTGGGCGGCGCGGTGATGACGCAGGAGTACGCCGACCAGATCGGGGCGGACTGCTACTCACCGGACGCGATGGGGACGGTCTATTTTGCTCAAAAATGCTTTGAGAATGCTGTAAAGGAATAAAGCTTGACAGAAAACAACCCCTTCCGAAAAGGCTCGGAAGGGGTTAAGTAACTGTAAAGGAAAGAAACTTGTCAGATTATTCGATGGGGATCAAAATTGGACGCCGTTTTTCATACAGGGTTACATAGTCAAACCCCGCCTGCTTGGCAAGGATAGCCGATTCGCTCCAGCCGGAACCGATATCGGCGGTGCAATGGGCGTCGGAACCGATGGTGACGATCTGGCCGCCGAGGCTGCGGTAAAGTTTGAGCAGATCAAGATTGGGGAGGGTGGTTGAAATTTCCTGCCGGAAGCCGGTTGTGTTGATTTCAATTCCCTTGCCTCGCTCAATCACCCGCCGGAGGATCGGGACCAGCTGGTCTTCATACTCCAGCATATCCAGAGGGGTGCCCTGCTTGGCCGCGTAGAGGCGGATCATATCGATATGGCCCAGACAGTCAAAGTCCCCTTCGTCAGCCAGTTCATATATCGCGTCCAGGTAATTCAAGCAGATATCTTCCACGTTGTGGGCGTTGTAGGCGACATTGGAAAGGGTCAGCGTGCCGATTTTGTGGACGCTCCCGATGACGTAGTCAAATTCATGTTTTTCCAGAATGGACTTTGCCAGTTCCGGGTTGACCATCGGCTGGCCCAGTTCAATCCCCTTGCGGATAATCAGCTGGCCTTCAAACTTTTTCTGCGCCGATTCGATGTCCGCCAGGACCTTTTCAACATAGCGCGGTGTGAAGAAACCGACCGGGTAACCGGGGGCATATAATTCAAAATGATCGGTAATGGCAATCTCCTGAAACCCTTTTTGAATGGCGGTACGACAGAGTTCTTCTATCGGTGCCTTGGAATCGGGGGAATGCTCACTGTGCATATGGTAATCCGCATGGTATCTTCTGCTCATAGGAATCCAAACCTTTCTTTTTGACATTGGGCTGCGGGCCGCGCTGTTGGACTGCCCTAGGTTAGAAATTACTTTAATTTTACCGCAAAAACCGCCTGTTCGTCAACCCCTGAACAGAAAAAAGGGCAGGAAACTGCAATTTGTGGGTGAGAAGGCTGAAAAGAGCGCAAAAAGGTTTGTTTTTCCATCCCGGTTGTGCTATAATGGTTGAGTGTATACTTGGGCAGTCTGCCCGAAGATGAAAAGGAGAGGGAAATGCGGATACTGGGCATTGACCCCGGCTATGCGATTGTGGGGGTCGGGGTGATCGAATACAACGGCCAAAACTTTAAGACGCTGGAATACGGCGCCATTACGACGCCGGCGGGCACTGCGTTTCCGGCGCGGCTGCAGATGATTTACAGCCAGATGCAGGAGATCCTGGCCCTCTATAAGCCGGAGTCGATGGCGGTGGAAAAGCTTTACTTCAACACCAACACGACGACCGCCATCGACGTGGCGCAGGCCAGAGGGGTGATCCTTCTCTCGGCCCAGCAGGCCGGGGTGCCGGTTTACGAATATACGCCTTTGCAGGTCAAGCAGGCGGTGGTCGGCTACGGACGGGCGGAAAAGCACCAGGTGATTGAGATGACCAAAAAGCTCCTCTCCCTCACCCGGACGCCGAAACCGGACGACGTGGCGGACGCACTGGCCATTGCAATCTGCCATGCCCACAGCGCGCCGGGGCCGGCTGCCAGGCAGCTGCTGGCGGCGATGGGAAGATGATGAGGGGGAAATGAGAGTATGATCTACAGCGTGCACGGCAAACTGGTGCATTTGGAGCCGAACCTTGCGGTCGTTGAGTGCGGCGGTGTCGGGTACGGGGTGCGGACGTCGGCGGTGACGGTGTCCCGGCTTCCCGCCATGGGGGAGGAAGTCACCCTGTACACCTGCCTTCATGTGACCGACACGGGGATTGACCTGTTCGGGTTTTACGATTCTTACGAGCTCAGCTGCTTTAAGATGCTGCTGGGGGTGACCCGGGTAGGGCCGAAGGCGGCGCTGGGGGTCCTTTCGACGGTGACGGCCGAGCAGTTTGCGATGGCGGTTGCGGCGGGGGACTTTAAGACGCTGGCCAAAGCGCCCGGCCTTGGGAGCAAGACCGCCCAGCGGATTGTGCTGGAGCTGAAGGACAAGCTGAAAAAGGATAAAGTCGTATCCGGTATCGAACTGCCGGACTTTACGCCGGTGCAGGAGAGCTCGAACGCCGGCGAGGCGATCAGCGCCCTGGTGGTCCTGGGTTATACCCAGGGGGAGGCGGCTTCGGCCGTCATGCCTCTCGACCCGTCGATGCCGGTCGAAGATATGATCAAGAAGGCCCTCCAGACGCTGGCTGGGCTGGATTAACGGGGAGGAGGAATCGGTTTGTTTCAGTCGCAATACCATCAGATGGACGACGATGAGATGGATCTCGAAAACCGGATCACCGCGCCGGAATTTACCCCGGAAGACGTTGATACCGAGTTTTCGCTCCGGCCCCGCACCCTTTCGGAATATATCGGGCAGGATAAGGCCAAGGAGAACCTGTCGGTTTACATTGAGGCCGCCAAAAAGCGGGGGGATGCCCTCGACCATGTGCTGCTTTACGGGCCGCCCGGCCTCGGCAAGACGACCCTGTCCCAGATCATCGCCAATGAGATGCACACCAACCTGAAAATCACCTCCGGCCCGGCAATCGAGAAGCAGGGGGACCTGGCGGCGCTGCTGACAAACCTTGCTGACGGGGACGTCCTCTTTATCGACGAGATCCACCGGCTCCCGAAGCAGGTGGAGGAGGTGCTCTATCCGGCGATGGAGGACTTTGCCCTTGATATCATCATCGGAAAGGGCCCTTCCGCCCGGTCGATCCGGGTCAACCTCGCCCATTTCACCCTGGTCGGCGCGACCACCCGGGCAGGGCAGCTGACCGCCCCGCTGCGGGACCGGTTCGGCGTCATTTTAAAGCTGGAACTCTACGAACCGGAGGACCTTCAGAAGATCATCCTCCGCTCGGCTGGGATCCTTGGCGTGCCCTGCGAGCCGGACGGCGCGCTGGAGCTGGCCAAGCGTTCCCGCGGGACCCCGCGGATTGCCAACCGGCTGCTGCGGCGGGTGCGGGACTTTGCCGACATCCTCGGCACCGGCGTCATTACGCGGGATATTGTCCGGACGGCGCTGGAGCGGCAGGAGATCGACGAACTGGGGCTGGATAACGTCGACCGTCGGATGCTCCGGGCGATTATCGAAAACTATAACGGCGGCCCGGTGGGGCTGGACACCCTCGCGGCCCTGCTGGGCGAAGAGGCGGTCACCATTGAGGACGTCTATGAGCCCTATCTGATGCAGCTGGGCTTTTTAAACCGCACCCCCCGCGGGCGGTGCGTCACCGACCGGGCTTACCGGCATCTGGGCCTCGCCCGGGACGGGCAGCAGTTTCTGCCCACCAAATAAACTTGCGTAAGGAATGATACTTTTTCATGAGAGCAGCGGATAACTGGCAGGATTACGCCCTTTTGGACGCCTCTTCCGGCGAAAAGCTGGAGCGGTGGGGACGGGTGACGCTGATCCGGCCAGACCCTCAGATCATCTGGAAAACCGGACGGACAGCCCCGGGCTGGAACCGGGCAGACGCCCACTATTTCCGTTCCAAGACCGGCGGCGGGCATTGGGAATATGCCCGGAAGTTCCCGGAGAGCTGGACCGTCTCCTACGGCGGCCTGACCTTCAAGATTTCCCCCACCGGCTTTAAGCACACCGGCCTTTTCCCCGAGCAGGCGGTCAACTGGGACCTGTTCCAGCAGCTGATTCGGGAAGCCGGGCGGCCGGTATCGGTTTTAAACCTCTTTGCTTACACCGGCGGCGCGACCCTCGCCTGTTTGCAGGCGGGGGCCAGTGTCTGCCATGTGGACGCTTCCAAAGGGATGGTCCAGTGGGCGCGGGAGAACGCCCAGCTGTCCGGGCTGGAGGACAAGCCAGTGCGCTGGATTGTCGATGACTGCGAAAAGTTTATCCGCCGGGAGCTCCGCCGCGGGCGGCGGTATGACGCGATTGTCATGGACCCGCCTTCCTATGGCAGAGGCCCGGGGGGCGAGGTCTGGCAGCTGGAGGAGAAGGTCTATGAACTGGTGGAGCTCTGCTGCGGCGTTTTGTCGGACAATCCGCTGTTTGTCGCCCTCAGCTCCTATAACACCGGCCTGCCGGCGTCTGTGATGGCTTACCTTTTGGGGGTCACCGTCGGGAAAAAGTACCGGGGGCAGGTGCAGTCGGATGAAATCGGCCTTCCGGTCAGGGAAAGCGGCCTGGTGATGCCCTGTGGGGCAGTGGCCGTCTGGACCGGAGCGTAATAGAGAAGAGACAAAGGTGGTAACATGGAGAAAAAGGAGATTACCGTTTCCGGGCTGACGTTTGTCTATCCCGGGGACGAGGAGGGGATGCCGGGGCAGGTGGTCCTGAAAGGGCTGGACTTGACGATCCCGGCGGGCGAGTTTGCCGCGGTGCTGGGGCACAACGGCTCCGGCAAATCGACCCTTGCCAAGCATTTTAACGCCATCCTGCTGCCGACCGAAGGGGACGTCGTTGTCTGCGGCATCAACACCAAAGACGAGGACCGGCTGTTCGACATCCGCCAGCAGGTGGGGATGGTCTTCCAGAACCCTGATAACCAGATTGTCGCGACGATTGTCGAGGAAGACGTCGCCTTTGCGCTGGAAAACCTCGGCGTACCGCCGGAGGAGATCCGCCGCCGGGTGGATGAGGCGCTGAAGGCGGTCGATATGTACGAATACCGGGAACATGCCCCCCATCAGCTGTCCGGCGGGCAGAAACAGCGGGTCGCGATCGCCGGCATCCTGGCGATGCGGCCGGATTTCATCATTCTCGACGAGCCGACCGCGATGCTCGACCCCCAGGGGCGCCGGGAGGTGCTCCGGACGGTTAAGGAGTTAAACCGCGACTTCGGCACGACCGTCGTCCTCATCACCCACTATATGGATGAGGCGGTGCAGGCCGGGCGGGTGGTCGTCATCGACGACGGCAGGATCCTCCGGGACGGGACGCCGAAAGAGGTGTTCACCCAGGTGGAGCTTTTGAAGAGTGTCGGCCTGGACGTCCCGCAGGTGACCGAACTGGTCTATGAACTGCGGAAGGCGGGGGTCGACCTGCCGCTGGATATCCTCACCGAGGACGAGTGCTATGAAGCGCTGAAAAAGCTGCTGACGGCTGTATCTTAAAGAAAGGGCGGAAAAACGGATTGGTCATTTCCACAGAACATTTAACCTATACCTACAGCGCCGGGACGCCCTTTGAAAAGGTGGCGGTCCGGGACGTTTCCCTGACGATCGGCGGCGGGGAGATGGTCGGCGTCATCGGGCACACCGGCTCGGGCAAATCGACGCTGATCCAGCATTTAAACGGCCTGCTCAAACCGACCTCCGGCCGGGTGCTGCTGGACGGGCGGGACATCTGGGGCGAGGGGAGCGACATCCGCCAGGTACGGTTCCATGTCGGCCTGGTCTTCCAGTACCCCGAATACCAGCTGTTTGAAGAGACGGTCTATAAAGACATCGCTTTCGGCCCGAAAAATATGGGCCTGGATGATAAAGAGATTGACAAGCGGGTGCATGAGGCGGCGGAATTCGCCGGCCTTCCGGCGGAACTGCTGGACAAGAGCCCCTTTGAACTGTCGGGCGGGCAGAAGCGCCGGGCGGCCATCGCCGGGGTTATCGCGATGGAGCCGGAGATTTTGATTCTGGACGAGCCGGCGGCCGGCCTCGACCCCCGGGGGCGGAACAAGATCCTCCAGCAGATCCGGGAGTACCACGCCTTTACCGGGAATACGGTGCTGCTGGTTTCCCACAGCATGGAAGATGTGGCGAACTTTGCCGACAAAATCCTGGTCATGAACAACGCCGAGATTTTTGCCTACGATACGGTGGAAAAGGTCTTTGCCCGCAGCGAGGAGCTGAAAAAGATCCGCCTTTCGGTCCCCCAGGTGACCAGCGTCTTCCACCGGCTGGCGGCCGACGGGCTGCCGGTGCCGGAAAACGTCTATACCGTCCCGTACGCGAAGAAGAAGCTGCTGCGGCTGTTGGGAAAGGAGGGACAGGGCGATGCTTAAGGATATCACCATCGGGCAGTATTTCCCGGGGCATTCGGTTGTCCACCGGATGGACCCGCGGATGAAGCTGATCCTGACAATTTTTTATATCGTCATCCTCTTTGTCGTCTCCAACCCTTTCGGGTTTATCCCTTCGGTTTTATTCCTCATGGGGGCCTATATGGTTTCCCGGATTCCGCTGAAGATGATCGCCAGGAGCATCAAACCGATTCTGCCGATTATCCTCTTTACCAGCATTTTAAACCTCTTTTTCATCAGCGGCGAGTCGGTTATCTTTGAAATCGGCCCGATTCATATGACCTGGCAGGGGGTCTATACCGCTGTCCGGATGGCGCTGCGGCTGGTGCTGCTGATCGCCGGGACCTCGCTGATGACCTATACGACCTCGCCCATCTCCCTGACCGACGCGATTGAACGGCTGTTGGGGCCGCTGAAAGTGGTGCACTTCCCGGTGCACGAGCTGGCGATGATGATGTCGATTGCCCTGCGTTTTATCCCGACGCTGGTGGAAGAGACCGACAAGATCATGTCCGCCCAGAAGGCGCGGGGCGCCGATATGGACAGCGGCGGGCTGATCCACCGGGCAAAGGCGCTGGTGCCGATTTTAATCCCGCTCTTTATCTCGGCCTTCCGCCGGGCGGAAGAGTTAGCGCTGGCGATGGAGTGCCGCTGCTACCGCGGCGGGGAAGGGCGCACCCGGATGAAACAGCTCCGGTATAGCCGGCTGGATTTGATCGGGCTTCTGGTGACGGTCATCCTGCTGGCAGCCGTCATTGTCCTCAACCTGATTCCGATGCCGTTTTTGGAATGGCTGCTGTAAGGGGTGGGGAGTTTGCGGCGTCTGCTGTTTGAAATTGCCTACCAGGGGACCCGGTACCACGGCTACCAGGTGCAGGCAAACGCCCTGACGGTGGCGCAGGTGGTCCAGGACGCGGTGGAAAAGGTCTTTGGCCGCCGGGAGGGCATCACCGGCTGTTCCCGCACCGACGCCGGCGTCCACGCCGGGCAGTACTTCTTCCATATGGATACCGGGAGCCGGATACCGGTGGACGCGGCGGTGCGGGCGATGAACGTCAACCTTCCCGGTGATATCGCGGTGCTCTCCTGTCGGGAGGTGCCGCCCTCTTTCCATGCCCGCTACAGCGTCCTTTGGAAAGAATATACCTACAAGATCTGGAACGCGCCGGTCCGCAGCCCCTTTTACGACGGGCTGATGCTGATGCATCCGTATCCGCTGGATGAAGCGCTGATGGACCGGTGTGCAAAGGAGTTTGTCGGGACCCACGACTTCCGGGGCTTTTGCAGCACCGGCAGCAAGGCGAAACCGACTATACTGGACGGCGGGGAATCGACCGTCCGGACGGTGTTTGCCGCGTCGGTCCGCCGGGAAGGGGATGTGGTCCTCTTTACCGTCCGCGGGGACGGCTTTTTATACAACATGGTGCGGATTATGGCCGGGACCCTTTTATTAACTGGCCTTGGCCGCCTGGAACCCGGGGACCTGACAGAAATTATCAAAAGCGGGGACCGTACCCGGGCGGGGGTGACGGCGCCGGCGGCGGGACTTTACCTGACGCGGGTGTCTTATACCCCCTATGGACAGAAGGAAGGTGTCTTAGACGGCTAAGTTTTCATTGCGGGATTTGCTGAAACGCGAACCGGCCGACCGGTATGATTTTGCGGCCTACCGGAAGAGGCTGAAACTGAAAAAAATCCAGCGGATCATCCTCACGATTCTTTCGCTGGTGATTATACTGGTGGTGCTGGTCATCGGCATCTATCTCTACCGCAACTACGATATGGATAACCTTGCCCAGAACCTGACCGGCCAGCAGGCCAACACCGGTACCGTCCAGAGCAACGGCTTTCCGGTTTCTTTAAACGGCGAAGTGCCGCAGGACCTGATCGCGGTGGGGAATTCGCTGGTCCTCCAGACCCAGGATGAGGTCATTTTTGTCGACAGCGGCGGCAGCACCCAGCACACCTTTACCCACCGGTATACCAACCCGGTGCTGAAAGCGGACGGATCGCGGCTTTTGACCTACGACCGGGGCGGGTACAGCTACCGGATCGATTCCAGTTCGGGGCTCAATTACAGCGGCCGGACCGAAGCGACGCTGATTACCGGGGCAATCTCCAGCCGGGGGAGCTATGCGCTTGCGGTGGCGGAAAACCGGAGCGCCGGCAGCGTGATCGTCCGCAGCCGGAGCAACGAAATTATTTTGGAATGGCTTTCCGCCAGCGACCAGATTGTGGACCTTGCCTTTTCTGATAATGGTTCAGAGCTGGCGGTTGCCTGCGTCGGTTTTGAAGAAAACCGGCTGGTCAGTAAAGTGTACATCTTCGACGTCAGCAGCTCGACAACCGCAGAGACGGCCGAGCAGGCGGTGCTGACCTTTGAGAATGCGCTGCCGCTGGCGCTGGATTATAAGTCGGATGGAAATATCCACCTTATCTGCGACACCTTTGTCGGTGTAATCAATTCCAGTTATGAAGCCTCCACCGTCAGTTTTTCCAACAGCGTTTACCGCTATTACTTTACTTCCAGCGATACCATCCTGCTGACGACCGATGTGAGCGCCGTTTCTTTTACCCTGACCAGCATCGACCGGCAGGGGAATAAAGAAGACGTCCAGATCCGGGGCGGCGGCAACGATATTGCGGTGGATGACCGCGGAAATATCTATCTGCTGGAAAGGACGTCCATCCAGCGGTTTAATTCCAGCCTGGAGCTTCTGGAGGAAATTTCGGTGGACTCGTCGATCTTCTCCATTGCGACGCTGAACAATACGCTATATCTGCTGAGCGACTCCCAGCTGGCGCGTCTTTCCGACCTGGAGGCCAGCCGGGCGGCAGAAACGGAGGGATAAAATAAAAATGGACGGTTCTATTGTCAGCCTGATTCTCGACCTGATGGTCATTCTGATCACCGTAGGATTTATCTGGTACGGTGTCCGCCGCGGGTTCCTGGTCATGCTGGTCAACACCTGCGGGCGGCTTTTGAGCTGTATCGTCGCGTATATTGCCAGCCGGGCGCTGGCTACAACAATTTATAATGTCTACATCCATGACCGGCTGGTGGAATCGATCTCCGAATCGATTTCCGGAACCCTTTCCGAATCGGAAGCTTCGGTGCAGGTTTCGGTCATTTTACAAGAGCTGCCGGGATTCTTGCGGAATATGGTCTATGGCCTGTTTGGCGACGCCGCGACCATCAATGAGACGGTCGGGAATGCGCTGGATGGCTCGGTGACAGCGATTACTTCGACAATTGTCGATGAGATCGTATACCCGATTGTTTATCTGGTGCTGCAGTGCCTGCTCTTCCTGGTCCTGTTCGCCTGTCTGAAGATTATCATCAGCGCTCTCAGCGAGACGCTTCGCAATCTGCGCCGCTGCATCCTGATCGGCGTGCCGGATATGCTGGCGGGTGCGGCCCTCGGCGCAGTCGAAGGGGTGCTCACGGTTTTTGTTGTGGTGGTTATTATCCAGCTTCTGATCTATTGCAGCGGCGGACAGATTCCATTCCTCGGCGACGACGAAATCCAGTCGACCCATCTGTTCCGGGTCTTTTATAACCTGAGCCCGTTTGTGGACAATTGAAGAAAATGAAGCGGTGAATTTTACGAATTGGTTACTTTTTTTTCACGGTTGCAGCCTACATTTTCGGGGGATAAAAGATTATAATAATGACTAGTCTCGAAAAATGCGCGGTTTGATCCCGTTTGATAGAAAGGATAAATCTGGATGGATATGTTATGCTGTAAATGCAAGAAACGTCCCGCTGTCCTGTTCATGTCTAGATTTGACGGAAAAGAAACGATCAATGAAGGATACTGCCTGAAATGCGCCTCCGAACTCGGACTTCCGCAGGTAAAATCGATGATGGACAGCCTGGGCATCTCGCAGGCTGATTTGGATAATTTGGATGAGCAGTTGGAAAATGGTATGTTTGAAATGGGCGGCGCCGATACCATGCCCCCGTTTTTGCAGAGGATGTTTGGGATGGACGGAAATAACGGCGGCAATGAAAACGCCATTACGCCGGTCCCGAACGAAGAGGAACCGACGGCCGACGGGCTGCCGCGGGAACGGGTGGTCCGCTCCAAGCCGAAGGACCGGCAGGAGCGCAAGCGCCGGAAATATCTCGACAACTTCTGCACCAACTTAAACGAAAAGGCCCGCAACGGCCAGATGGACCGGATTATCGGCCGCGATAAGGAAATCTACCGGGTGGAGCAGATCCTCTCCCGCCGGCAGAAAAACAACCCCTGCCTGATCGGCGAACCGGGCGTCGGCAAGACGGCGATTGCCGAAGGGATTGCCCAGAAGATTGTATCGGGGGATGTACCGTTCCGGCTGCTGGATAAGGAA
>DVHA01000017.1 GCA_018712425.1 Candidatus Faecivivens stercoravium
CTTTCCGGCTTTCTGCCCGACGGGCGGGATGACTTTGGGGGCGCGGGGGTCAAGCAGCCAGCAGTGGACCGCGTGCCCGTCGTCCGCCTTAAATTCCGGGGCGTCCTCTTTCAGGCAGGCGCCCATGCAGTAGTTGCACCGGGCGGCAAAGGCGCAGCCCTTCGGCGGCGCGAAGAGGTCGGGCGGGGTGCCGGGGATGCTCATCAGCTCCGACTTGGCTTCTCGGCTGGACTGTTCGACGCTCGGCATCGACCCGAGAAGCCCCCAGGTGTAGGGGTGTTTGGGGTTGTAGAAAATCTCATCCGCCGTCCCCGACTCGACGATCCTGCCGGCGTACATGACGGCGATCCGGTCGGCCATCTGGGCGACGACCCCGAGGTCGTGGGTGATGAGGATGATGGCGGTGCCGAGCTTCTGTTTCAGCCCGTTCATCAGGTCGAGGATCTGGGCCTGCATCGTCACGTCCAGCGCCGTCGTCGGCTCGTCGGCGAAGAGGATCTGGGGGTTGCAGGCGATGGCGATCGCGATCATCACCCGCTGCCGCATCCCGCCCGAGAGGGTGTGGGGGTAGCGCATGTAGGTCTTTTCGGGGTTCGGGAGGCCGACCTGCCGGAGCATCTCGATGGCGATCTCCTTTGCCTTCTCGCGGCTCACCTTCTGGTGCTTGATGATGCCCTCACAGAGCTGCCGGCCGACCCGCATCGTGGGGTTAAGGCTCGTCATCGAGTCCTGGAAGACCATCGAGAACTCCTTCCCGCGGTAGGCCTCCATCTCCTTGTCGGTCTTGGTGACCAGTTCCTCCCCCTTGTAGAGGATGCTGCCGGATTTAATCCGGGCGGGGGGAGAGGGGAGGAGCTTCATGATCGTCTGGCAGCTGACGCTCTTGCCGCAGCCGGATTCCCCGACGATCGACAGCGTCTCCCCCTTGTCCAGGTAGTAGCTGATCCCCCGCACGGCCTGGACCTCGCCGGCGTAGGTGTCAAAGGAGACCGCGAGGTCGCGGACCTCCAGAAGATGTTCACTCATATCGTTTCCGCCTTTCTTCGTTTGGGTGCATCAGTCGCGCAGGTGGGGGTCCAGCGCGTCCCGCAGGGAGTTGCCGAACAGGTAGAAGGCGAGGATGGTGATGCTGATGAAGGCGCCGGGGATCCACAGCTGGTAGGGCGAGGTCCTGAAGAGGGAGGAGCCGATCTGGGAGAGCTGGCCCCAGGAGGTCATCGGCGACTTGATGCCCAGCCCGATGAAGCTGAGGTAGGCCTCCATGAAGATGGCGCCGGGGATGGCGGCGGTGATCGAAACCACCTGCTGCCCCAGGATGTTGGGGAGGATGTAGCGGAAGATCTGCCGCATCGGGCCCGCCCCCTGGGCCTTGGCCGCCAGGACGAACTCCCGGTTTTTAAACTGTAAGATCCGCCCCCGGATAAACCGGGCCGCCCCCATCCAGCCGACCATCGCGATGGTCGCGATGATGGCCGCCGGGCCGGAGCCCAGCAGGAGCATCATCAGCGTCACATAGACCAGCTCCGGGATGCACAGGCCGACGTCGATCACCCGCATGATGACCATGTCGACCCAGCCGCCGAAGTAGCCGGAGATGCCGCCGATAAAGATACCGACGATCTGGGGGGCAATCGCGCCGCCGAGGCCGATGAGGAGCGACACCCGCGCCCCGACCCAGACCCGCGCCCAGAGGTCGCGGCCCAGCTGGTCGGTGCCGAACCAGTGCTCGGCGCTGGGGGGCTGGTTAATGGCGGAAAGGTCGTTGGTCGAATAGTCGTAGGGGCTAAACATCGGGGCGAAGATGGCCATCAGCGCGATGATGGCAATGACCGCAAGGCTTGCCATCGCCACCTTGTCCTGCCGAATCCGCCGGAAGACGTCCGCCCAGTAGCTGACGCTGGGCCGGACCACCTGGTCGGCCGCTTTCCCCTCCCGGGGGATAAACTGGAAATCGGCGTCGGTCAGGGCGGCGGCCGTTTCCGGGGCAGCCGTGACGGCCGCGGGTTTCTGTTTCATATCCTGCACCTCACTTTACAACGCGGATCCGCGGGTCCACAAGCCCGTAGATCAAATCGATGATGAAGTTTGCCGCGACGATAAATACGCCGAAGAAGACGGTCAGGCCCAGCGTCATCGTATAGTCCAGGCCGGTGACCGAGTTGACGAAATAGGCGCCGATGCCGGGGATCGCGAAGATCTGCTCGACGACGAAGGAGCCCATCAGGATTGAGACGATCTCCAGCCCGAGGTTGGGGATCATCGGGATAATCGCGTTGCGGATCTGGTGGCTCCAGACAATCCGCGCGGAGGAGAGGCCCTTGGCCTTGGCGGTTTTCACATAGTCCTCCGATATGACCTCCAGCATCAGCGTCCGCATCGTCCTGGTCCGCCCGGCGATGCTGCCGATGGCAAGGGTCAGGGTCGGGAGGATGGTGTAGGCAAAGCTCTTCCACTGGGCGACCGGGAGCCACTGGAGCCGGATCGCGAAGATATACTGGAGAAGCGCCGCGATGATAAAGACCGGGACCGAGACGCCCAGCACCGCGAAGGCGACCAGCCCGTAGTCGAGGGCTTTGCCCCGCTTGCGGGCGGCGACGATGCCGAAGAAGACGCCCAGCGGCAGCGAGAGCAGGAAGGCCTGCAAGCCCAGCTGGGCCGAGATCGGGAACTTCTCGGCGATGATGCCGTTGACCGACTGGCCGGCGTATTTATAGGAGGTGCCGAAGTCGCCGTGGAGGAGGTTGCCCATAAAGGTCAGGTACTGCTTCCAGAGCGGTTCGTTGAGGCCGTAGTAGTCCATCAGCTGGTCGATCATATCCTGGCTGAGCAGCTGGTCGGTCGAGAAGGGGTTGCCCGGCAGCAGGTGCAGCAGGAAGAAGCTGGCGGTCGCGATCAGCCAGATGGTGACAATCGAGATGACCAGCCGCCGGAGGATGTATTTGACCATTTTTAACGTTCACACCTTTCAAAACGGGGAAGGGGCGTTATGAACAAAAAGGAAGGCCGCGGGAATCCGCAGCGCCTTCCTTTTTGCCGGCCGAAAGTGTGGGTTTACTTATTTACCTGGAGGTTCTCAAACTGGAACCCGGCGCCGAGGTCGCCGATCGCGAAGCCCTCGACATAGTCCTGGGTGGCATAAGCGGTGGTCAGGCCGTAGAAGGGGATGATGCAGGCCCCGTCGACGAGGATCTGCTCCGCCTGCTGGGTCAGCGCATACTTCTCCGCCTTGTCGGTGGCAGCTTTGACCTGCTCGACGAGGGCGTCGTACTCGTCATTCGTCCAGATGCCGTTGTTGTAGTCGCCGCCGTTTACAAAGTTCTCCAGCGCGTCGTAGGGGGTCAGCGAGGAGGAGATGCTGATGGCAAAGATGTCAAACTGGTTGCTGGAGTAGTTGCCGATGGCGGTGCCGATCGGGTACTGGTCCAGCTGGATCGTCTCAATGCCGAGGTTTTGCTTCCACTGGTCAATGAGCGTCTCGCACATCAGCCGCTGCTGGGCGGTGTCCCAGGTGACAAAGTGCATCTCGGGCAGTTCGGCGACCGAGCTCATCCCCAGTTCCTCGAGGGCCAGCGCCAGGTATTCCTGGGCCTGTTCGACGTCCCCTTCGAGGGGCGGGCAGTCGACCGGGTACTCGTCGGCGAAGCTGCCGCCGTCGAGGCCTTCATAGAAGGGGAGGGTCAGCCGGCTGTAGGGGGTGCTGAGGGGGGTGATGGCCGCGACGGTGGAGCTGCGGTCGATCGCGTAGTTTAAGGCGTTGCGGAAGTTCTGGTTGGAGAGGACGGCCGCCGCTTCCTCGCTCATGCCGTTTTCGTTGATCCAGATATACATCATCCCGCCGCCGCCGGTCTGGATGGTGGTGTAGTCGGCCAGCGCGTCCTTATATTGGGTCGAGACGCTGGCCAGCGCGTCCACCTCGCCCGACTCAAACATCGAATAGGCGGTGTTTGCGTCGTCGACGTCCAGAAGGGTGATCGTCTCCACCGGGAAGGACTCGTCGGCGTTCCAGTACTCGAGGTTCTTGGTGAAGGTCAGGGAGGAATCCAGCACCCATTCAGTCAGCACATACGGCCCGCTGTACTGCAGCGCGTCGACCGAAGAGCCGAGGCTCTCGCCCTGGGCCTCGACGAAGTCCTGCCGGAGGGGCGTCGGGGCGCTGGTGGCGAGCTGGAGGATATAGTCGTCGTTGGGCTCGGTGAGGGTGATCTCGAGGGTCTTGTCGTCGATGGCCTTGACGCCGACATCTTCCCAGCTCCCGGAACCGGTGTTGAAGGCCTCGGCGCCGGCGATGTCATAGTAGCCGGATGCCTGGGGGCAGCCCATGTCGGGGGAGGTGTAGCAGTAGAGGGCATAGGCGAAGTGCTCGGCGGTGATCGGCTCGCCGTCCGACCAGTTGGCGTCCCGCAGGTGGAAGGTGTAGGTCAGCCCGTCGTCCGAGACGTCGTAGGTCTCGCAGATCTCGTTCTGGACCCCGTCAGCGGTGTAGCGGAAGAGGCTGGACTGTAAGAGGTAGAAGGAGTTGCCGTCGTCGGTCGACTGGGAGAGGATCGGGTTTAAGGTGACCGGCTGGCCGCCGATGAAGGTGAAGGTCATCGGGTCTGCACTGGTATCGGCGGACGTGTCTGTGCTCTCGCCCGTGCCGGATTCGGCGCTGCTGGTTTCGGCGGAGCTGGAAGAACCGGACGAGGACGTCCCGTCGTCGGTATAGGTCCCGCAGCCGCCGAGGGCCGCGAGCACCACGGCGCCCGACAGCATGGCAGCGAGGATTTTTTTCATAGAAGATTCCTCCTTAAATCAAAACCTGACAGAAACTGAATAAGGGAACGCGTTACCAATTCTATGTGTTAAAGCGAACCAGTTGTCAGACATCCCCTGTATCTGTCTGTTATTATTACTGATAATACTAGCATGGCGGGCGGCCTTTGTCAACTACTATTTGATTTTTTTCAACAATTGGTTGATATTTTCGCGGATAAAACCAATTACAGGGGCGGATATTTGTTTAAAACCGTCAAAATCACGATAAAAATGAATTTTTGACTGAATATAGATGCAATGTGTATGGGAAAATGCGGGAAAAACCCGGCCGTTCCCAGCCGTGCCCGGGCCGATTTGCAATATACAGCCCTCAAATCCTGCGAAAATGTCGCTTGACAACCGTTTCTTTCCATGTTACATTGGTAATACTGGACAGTCTACTGGACAAATCAGCGCGGGAATCGATTTTGGCTGGACAATATCCTGTCGAGCGGCGCACTTCCTTCGAAGACCGGCCTCCCACGGCCGGTCTCATGCGTGTGGAGCGGGTAACGCACGCCGCGTCGAACAGCGGGTCC
>DVHA01000135.1 GCA_018712425.1 Candidatus Faecivivens stercoravium
GCCGACGAGCGGATCCTCCGCCGGGCGATCCGGGATATGAAGGAGCGGGGAAGGGACATCGAGGGGATCGCCCGCCAGTACCTCGACACCGTCAAGCCGATGCACTACCTCTTTGTCGAGCCCTCCAGGGCCAAGGCCGACCTCGTCATCAACGGCGGGCTAAACCCCGTCGCCCTCGACCTCGTCGCCGGAAAAATCCGCGATACCCTCTCACAGCAGGAATGCTGCGGGAGTTTCAGAAAGGAAGATACAAATGGACAAACAGAAAGTCGCGATTGAAGATTTTGCCAAAATCAAAAAGCTTGGCAGCTTAACCCTCTCCCCGTCGGGGAAAAAGGCGGCCTTTACCGTCACCGAAGGCAGCCTTGAGGACAACGGCTACCACACCGACATCTGGGTCTATGACGAGGCCCATACCCCCGCCCTCTACCGCCTGACCGCCGGCGAGGACGGCAAGGCCCCGGTCTTCCTGGATGAGGACACCCTCCTTTTCCCCGGCGACCGCAAAAAGCGCCACACCGGCAACGCCGCCGAAAAAGAGACCGTATACAACCGCATCCCGTTAAACGGCGGCGAGGCGGAGCCCTTCCTCGTCCTGCCCTTTATCGCCTCCGGCCTGACGCCGGTCTCCGACGGGGTTTACCTGGTCTCGGGGATGCGGGACCTGTCGGCGCCCGACCTTTCGGGGCTGGATGAGGCGGAAAAGGCCAAAAAGCTGAAAGAATTGGAAGAGGAGAAGGACTACGAGGTCTTCGACGAGCTGCCCTTCTGGATCAACGGCCGCGGCGTCACCAACAAAAAGCGCCAGGGCCTCTACCTTATCAACACCGCGACCGGCGAGAACACCCTCCTCTCCGAGGGCAAATTCTTCGACCTCCACGGCTTCACCCTCGACGAGAACCACACCAAAGTCGCCTACTGGGGCAATGAGTTTGAGAGCCTGAACACCCAGAAAGCGCGGCTGTTTGTCTATTCGCTCGCCGATGGCTCCCGCGGGGAAGTGCCGCTCGAGAACCGCTACCGGGTCGGGAACGCCCAGTTTATTGAAGGGAAGCTGGTCTTCACCGGCACCACCGGCGAAAAGTACGGCAGCTCCGAAAACCCCGCCTTCTACCTCTGCGCCGATGACCTCTCCTTCACCCTGCTGGCGGCCCCCGACCCCAGCTTCGGCGGCGTCGGCAGCGACATCGCGGGCGGCGGCGACAGTACTTCCGGCGGCGACGGCTTCTACTATGTCGAGACCAAGGGGTACCATTCGGCCTACTCCAAACTGACCCTGGACGGCAAGATCGAGACGGTGGCGGACGATATCAACATCATCTCCAACGCCCGCGGCAAAGCCCCGCTGGTTTTCTTCATCGGCATGGAGAAGGATTCCCCTCAGGAACTGTACGTCAAGAAGGACGGCCGGGTGGAAAAGGTCTCCGCCTTTAATGAAGAGTATATGGACACCCATGAGGTTGCCCACACCGAGCACTTCACCTTTATCGACTCCGACGGGGTCGAGATCGACGGCTGGGTCCTCTATCCCGGCGACTTTGACCCGGAGAAAACCTATCCCGCCATCTTCGACGTCCACGGCGGCCCCCAGTCGGCATACGGCGAAGGGTTCTTCCACGAGATGCAGTACTGGGCGGGGCTTGGGTACATCGTCTTCTTCTGCAACCCCCGCGGCTCCAGCGGCAAGGGCGGCGGGTTCGCCGACATCTACGGCGACAACTACGGCGTCCGGGACTACAACGACCTGATGGAGTTTACCGACGAGGTCTTAAAGCGGGTGTCGCAGATTGATGTTAAGCGGGTCGCGATGACCGGCGGCAGCTACGGCGGCTTTATGGCCAACTGGATCATCGGCCACACCGACCGGTTCGCGGCGGTCGCCTCCCAGCGGAGCATCTCCAACTACATCAGCAAGTGCCTCACCACCGATATCGGCTACTACCACAACCTCTCCGCCATCCAGGCCGACCCCTGGTCCAGCCCTGAGAAGATGTGGGCCCATTCGCCGCTGGCCTACGCCGACAAGGCGAAAACCCCGACCCTGTTTATCCAGTCGGACGAGGACTACCGCTGCTGGATGGGGGACGCGGTCCAGATGCTCCAGGCTCTCCTGATGCACGGCGTCCCGGCCCGGATGTGCCTTTTCCACGGCGAGAACCACGAGCTCTCCCGCAGCGGCAAGCCCCGCCACCGGGTCCGCCGCCTGAAAGAGATCACCAGCTGGTTTGATGAGTGGCTCCACCGGTGCGAATAATCCCGGAAACCCCGGCCCTCGCCCGGAAAGCGGAAGCGGCCGGCATCCCTGCCCGGTTTACCCACTGGGCCTCCTACCGCCGCCAGTATATCTCCTTCCAGGCAGGGGAGCAGATTATGACGGCGGGGGATACGGTCGACGGCTTTTACCTCCTCCTCACCGGCCGGATCCGGGTCTACACCCTAAACCCGGCGGGGAAGCTTTTAACGCTGGTTGTTTGCCGGGCGGGGGAACCGGCCCTGATGGGGGACGTCGAGTACCTGACCGGCCAGACCTCCCCCAACCACGTCGAGGCGGTGGAGGATGCGGTGCTCCTCAAGGTCCTTTACGACCGGGAGCGGATGGAAGGGGATATCGCCCTCTACCACTTTTTCGCCGAGATGCTGCTCCTTAAAATGGAAATGTCGTCGGAAGAAGCAAACCGCCGGGCGCTCTACTCGCTGCCCCAGCGGTTTGCGGGCTACCTGCTGGACATGGCGGACGGGGACAAATTCACCGGTTCCTACACCGAAGCGGCGGGCTACCTCGGGTGCAGCTACCGCCAGCTGATGCGGATTGCCTCCTCCTTTTATCGGGAAGGGCTTCTCCGCCGGGAGGGGAAGTCCGCCCGGATCCTCGATCCCGTCCGTCTGCGGCGGATGGCGGAGGGAAAATAGGGATTTTTTACAAAATTCCCTTGCAATCCAGCGGAAAATGCTGTAAAATAAAACTGTATCCATCAACTTGTCGAAAAAGTCCCATTGAAAGGGAAAAGATAGCTTTTCGATGCGCTGTAAAATTTAAATCACATTTTTTCCGGCGGCATGTACGGCGGAAAAAATACCTTGATCCGGGCAAGTGCCGACCGCAGGGAGGCATGCAGCCCGGATGTTATCCTGTCGAAAAACTTGTTTTTCGACAGTCTGTTCATAACCATTGCGACACAGAAAGGATGATCCTCATGGCACTGGGAGAAAACACCCCGAAACTGGGCTTTGGCCTGATGCGGCTGCCGATGATCGGCGACGAAGTCGATATCGAGCAGACCAAAAAGATGGTTGACCTCTTTTTGGCGGCCGGTTTTACCTATTTTGACACCGCCTACGGCTACCTTGGCGGCAAGTCGGAAGAGGCGGTCAAAACGGCGATCGTCGACCGCTACCCCCGCGAAAGCTTCACGCTGGCCACCAAGCTCCCCGCCTGGGCGGGCGCCAAAACGGCCGAAGAGGCGAAGGAGATGTTCTTCACCTCCCTGCGGCGGACCGGGGCCGGCTACTTCGACTTCTACCTGCTCCACAACCTCGGCGGCGACCGGACCAAAGTTTTCGACGACTTCGGCATCTGGGACTTTGTCCATGAGCAGAAGGAAAAGGGCCTCATCAAGCATCTCGGCTTCTCGATGCACGACTCGGCCGAAGCGCTGGACAAGGTGCTGACCGAGCATCCGGAGGTGGAATTCGTCCAGCTCCAGATCAACTACGCCGACTGGGACTCCGATTCGGTCCAGTCCCGCCTCTGCTACGAGACCGCCCGGGGCCACGGCAAGCCGGTCGTCATCATGGAGCCGGTCAAGGGCGGGAGCCTCGCGAACCTCCCCGAGTCGGCAGCCCACTTCTTTAAGGAAGCGGAGCCGGATATGTCGGTTGCCTCCTGGGCACTGCGGTTTGCGGCCTCGCTGGACGGGCTGATCACCGTCCTGTCGGGCATGTCCACCGTCGAGCAGATGGAGGACAACCTGAAGGTGATGAAAGATTTCCACAAGCTCACCCCCGGACAGCTGGCGGTCATCGACAAGGCCAAGGAGGCCCTCGCCGCCATCCCCACCATCCCCTGCACAAACTGCCAGTACTGCATGAAGGGATGTCCCCAGGGGGTCAAAATCCCCGCGATCTTCTCGGCGGTCAACGCCTACAAGACCTATAACCACCTGGCAGGCGCGAAAGGGAGCTACGGCTTCGCCACCCGCGACGGCGGCAAGGCCAGCAAGTGCATCGCCTGCGGCCAGTGCGAATCGGTCTGTCCGCAGCACATCGAGATCATCGACGAGCTGAAAAAGGCGGCGGAACTCTTCGAGTAATACGGGAAGC
>DVHA01000136.1 GCA_018712425.1 Candidatus Faecivivens stercoravium
GCCGTCCCGGACGCTTCTTCCGGCGTACTTTCGGAAGAAACCGGTGAAGTAGGTTCACTGGCCGGTTCCGAAACATCTTCCTGCCCGCCGCATCCGCCGAGCGCCGCCGCCAGCATCGCCGCCGCAATTAAAATCCAAAGCTGTTTTTTCATCAGAATTCCCTCCCAGTTCCAGTATATTGTTACTGAAGGGGATAAACCACCCCTTCAAATTCAATGGCGTCGATACGGTCGTAGTCGGGGAAGATTTCCGCATGATCTTCCGAATAAACGATACAGGCCGAAACCTGCCGCCAGTCATATTCGCCCGCTACCGTCGCCGTTTCCTTAACCACCGGGACATAGGTCGGCCCGGCGGAGTAGAGGTTGCAGTTCCACCCTGCCCCATCGCCTGGAATCGTATAAACCACCTCGTCCCCATCCAGCAGCTTGATGGGGGCGAGGTCCGCCACACTCTCCGGTACCGGAACGCCGATCATCGCAAAGTCAATGACAAAAGAAAGGGGCGAAAGCTGGGCTGCAACCGGCGCAAGCCCTTCCCGGGTATTATCCACTCGGGGGAAAACGGCCGTCCGGCTGTCGATCAGATAATCCTCCAGACGCAGATCAATGTCAAAGGCAAACGGCGTCATAAAACGCTGCGACAGCTGCACATAGGGAAAAGCCGCGAAATAAGAAAAGGTGAGGGTATTATCATCAGTCAGCGCGCCAAAGGAACCGCCGCCCGGCCGGGAAGCGGGACCGGGTGAACGGTCGTCCCATGTGGAATCAAGCTCAAGGTAGCCGTCAAAATGATCCGAAAAAGACAACTCACAGATTGTAAGATAACCGTCGGATTTCAGCGACGTAACCGACACCGATAGGCCAGTCTCCGGATCTTCAAGCGCTTCGCCGAGGGCCGTAAGGGTCGGGACGTCGTGGACAGTCTCAATCACCTTTTCTTCCGGTGTCATCGTCAGGCCCCCGTCCAGCAGCGGGTCATCGGGAGAAAGCGACTGCCACCAGGCTTTGATCTTGCCGACCGTATCCCCTTCCGCCGCCGTTTCCGGGCGGAGGGGCGGAATGGACATCAGGTCAAAATCCGGAAACAAGTCCAGTATCTGATCGGAGGGCGTATCATCCGGAATCGACCAGAATTCCCCCACAGGCTGCTCCCCTGCCGGTTCCGGGTCGGAAGCGGCCGTCCCGGACGCTTCTTCCGGCGTGCTTTCGGAAGAAACCGGTGAAGTAGGTTCACTGGCCGGTTCCGAAACATCTTCCTGCCCGCCGCATCCGCCGAGCGCCGCCGCCAACATCGCCGCCGCAATTAAAAGCCAAAACTGTTTTTTCATCAGAATTCCCTCCTGTCGGTAAGAATACCGGGATTGTCACAGAAGCGGATAAGCCTCCGTTGGTTCCCTTTTTTGGCAAACATCTCTACTTGATTTTATTATACCCTATCCGGAAGCCGGAAAGCAACCACCAATCCGGAAATTTTAGTTTGTTTTTGTCTATTTTCCACATTTTATTGGACGGGATAGACGGTCCCTTCAAACTCGACGGCATCGATTTCCTCCAATGCCGGAATCAGCTCCTCATCTGCCTGGCCGGTGACCAGCAGGGTGAAAAGCCGCCGGTAGTCGTATTCCCCCGCCGCCAGCGGGACTTCCGCCGGGATAAAGTCATAGCCCGCGTCGGTAATCGACCATTGGGCCGGGGTGTAATCCACCGCTTCCTGCCCATCCGCAAGCAGCACCACCGGTTCCTCCACCGCCGCCCCTTCCGGTATCTCTCCGATCACCGCGAAGGTCACCGCCACCGACAGGGGCGAAACCTGGATATACACCGGCTCAAAGCCCGGTTCGGTGTTGTCCACCGGCGGGAGGCCGGCCGTCTTCACCTCGGTCATGCAGCCCTCCAGCGGCAGGTCGACGTCAAAGGCGAAGGGGAGGTCAGCGTGGTCGCTGATCTGCTCCACCGGCAGGGCCGACCGCACCAGCACATCGGTCTGTCCCTCCGAATCCGCGTACAGCGGCCCGACCCAATAGGAAAGGCCCTCCTCCGGCACCATCCGGTCGTCCGGGCCGGTAAACCGCAGGCCGTTCCCCTCCGGGAAATCGGTATCCGCCGGGTAGTTGAAGGTGAGCCGGGTGACATATCCGTCCGAAACGACCTGCGAGAGGGTGACTGAATTTTCCCCCTTTTCCAGCGTCTCCCCGACGCCGCCCAGCACCGGGTAGGTGTGCTCGATCGTCCGGGTGCGGCTGGCGGCGTCAGAATACCGGGGGGAAACCAGCGGGTCGTCCGCCGGCAAGCCCGCCCAGTAGTCCAAAAGCTCCCCGACCGTCTCCGCCTCGGTTTCGCCCGACTGAAGCGGCTGGCCGATGGCGTAGAGGTATTCCGGTTCGATTTCCGAAAGCGGCGTATCCGGGTCGAGCGACCAGAAATCCCCCGTGGGCCGTTCTTCCAAAGTCATTTCGGGGGCGGGCCGGGAGGCTTCCGCCTCGGAAACGGGTTCCGCATCCCCACCGCATCCACCAAGCACGCCGGCTGTCAATATCCCCATCATCAGGAAAGTCAAAATCCGTTTTTTCATCTGGAAAACCTCCTTTTCCTTTTCTATTTCCATCATACCAGCGTCTGATTTTTGATGCAAGGGGGTATGCAAAATCTAAGGGTTTTGCGACAAAAATTAAGGTAAAGTAATCCGGCATACAAAAATCCCGGCCCCTCCAAAGCGGAAAGGCCGGGATTTATTCTACCGAAAATATTCTTTTGGATTATTTTTTGGGTGCTGCGCACGCTTCGTTATAAGCGGCAAAGCCGTGGACAGCTTCGGAAGTACAGAAAGTAGGAGCCTGGGAAAGGGCTCTGCCCCTTCCATTCCCGCAAGCCCTTTAAAAAGGGCTTGACCCTAAACTTCTAATCTTCGCACGTTCCTTCGTAACTTTGGCGCCAGCGCCGGTTGCCGCGTTCTGTTTTTTAATCCAGCGCCGCCAACTTCTTGTAGCTCTCCTTGAGGGCGGGGTACAGCTCGGTGTAGAGCTGGTAGAAGGGGGCGTACTTGGCGCTGTTTTCGGGGATCGGGGCCTGGACTTTATCGGTGCGGATGATCGCCCGGCAGGCTTCCGGGACCGAGGCGTACTCGCCGGCGCCCACCATCGCGAGGATCGCGACGCCGAGGGCGGGGCCTTCCCGGTTGGCGGCCGTCTTGACTTCGCAGCCGTAGAGGTCGGCCAGCATCTGCCGCCAGATCTTGGAGGTGCCGCCGCCGCCGCAGGCCATCATGTCGGAAACCGGGACGCCCATCCCGCCGATGATATTCTTGCAGTCGTTGAGGGAATAGGCGACCCCCTCCAGCACCGCCCGGAGCAGGTCCCGTTTCTGGTGGATCGCCGACAGGCCGAAGAAGACGCCGCGGCAGTCGGGGTCGAGGTGGGGGGTCCGTTCGCCCATCAGGTAGGGGAGATAGAGAAGTCGGTTCGAGCCGATCGGGGACTGTTCCGCCTGCTGGTCCATCAGGTAATAGGGGGCGACGCCCATCTGGGCCGCCGTCTCCTTTTCGGACTCGCAGAAGTTGTCCCTAAACCACTTGAGGGAGAGCCCGGCGCCCTGGGTGACGCCCATGATGTGCCACTGGCCGGGGACGGCGCAGCAGAAGGTGTGGACCCGGCCCTTGGGATCGATCGAGACGGTCGAGGAGTGGGCGAAGACGACGCCGGAGGTGCCGATCGTCGTGAAGGCCTTGCCGTCCTCAACGACGCCGGTGCCGACCGCCGCCGCCGCGTTGTCGCCGGCGCCGCCGACGACGATGGTGCCCTCCTTCAGGCCGGTCAGGGCGGCCGCCTCGGCGGTCACGGTGCCGGTCACTTCGGGCGATTCATAGACCTTGCCCAGCAGGTTTTTGTCGATGTCCAGCTTTTCCAGCACCTCGTCCGACCAGCAGCGGTTCGGGACGTCCAGCAGCTGCATCCCGGAGGCGTCGGAGACCTCGGTTGCGAACTCGCCGGTCAGTTTATACCGGACATAGTCCTTCGGCAGCAGGATTTTCGCGCATTTGGCGTAATTTTCCGGCTCGTTGTTGCGGACCCAGAGGATTTTGGAGGCGGTAAAGCCGGTGAGGGCGGGGTTGGCGGTGATCTCGATCAGCCGTTTGGCGCCGACCTTCTCTGTAATTTCCTCGCACTCTTTCGCGGTCCGCTGGTCGCACCAGATGATCGAGCGGCGGATAACCTTGCCGTCCTTATCCAGCATGACCAGGCCGTGCATCTGGCCGGAGATGCCGATGCCCTTTACCTCGGCACTGTCGACGCCGCTCTGTTCCAGCACCATCCGGATGGTGCCGGCCGCCGCGTTCCACCAGTCGTCGGGGTCCTGTTCGGCGTAGCCGTTCTGGGGCTGGTAGAGGGGATATTCAATGGTCGCCGACGCGAGGGCGTGCCCCTCCCGATCGAAGAGGACCGTCTTGGTACCGGAAGTGCCGAGGTCAATGCCAATATAGTATGCCATAGAAAAGACTCCTTTTCATAGTTTATCGAAAAAGTCCCATTGTCCCGTTAAAGAGAAGAACTTTCCGAAGCGCAATAAAAATTAAATCACATTTTTTCCGGCGGCATGTACGGCGGAAAAAATACCTTGATCCGGGCAAGTGTCGACCGCATTTAATCACGGTTTTTCGGTTTCCCCGCTTTGCGGGGAAATGCCGCCCAAGACTGTACGGGCGGCAAGAAAAAGCGCGGTGTATCTCCGCAGGAGATACACGAAGCCCGGATGTTATCCTGTCGAAAAACTCGTTTTTCGACAGTCTTTTTTCATAGATTTTCCTGAATCCGGATGATGTTGTCCATATAGCAGAACTCCTCCGCCGGAGGGATGTTGTTGACCACCGCGTCGAAGAGGATCTGCACCGCCCGGTAGCCCTGGCGGAAAGGTTCCTGGCAGACGGTCGCCTGGATCAGGCCCGCCCGGACCAGCCGCCGGATCTCCTGGGTATCGTCGCAGGAGATGACCGTCAAGCCCTGGAGCCCCAGGTCCACCGCCGCCTGCATCCCGCCGACCGCGCCGGCCGCCGCGAAATAGAGGGTGTTGATTTCCGGGTGGGCCATGAGCATCTTGCGGGTTTCCTCGTAAGCGACCTCCTGCTCGTCCAAACTCTCGCAGACATCGGCAATGGCCGAGTCGGGCAGCTGTTTGACCGCGTCGGAGAACCCTTTCATCCGGCGGTTGTGGCCCAGCATCCGGATCGACCCGGTGACAATCCCCGCCCGGACGCCTTCCGGCCGCATCAGCCGCAGCATCCCCCCGGCGGTAATCCCCGACTGGTAGTAATTGCAGCCGACATAGCACAGCCGCCCGGTGTTTTCAATATCCGAGTTGACGGTGATCACCTTGATGCCCGCCGCCACCAGCTCGTTGATTTTCCGCTCGACCTCCGGCAGGTTGATGGGGCTGATGGCGATGCCGGAGACCCCGGCCGCCTGGAAATCGGACAGCTGCTGCAACTGCTGGGTAACATCATACCGGCGACCCCCGGCAATCTTGAGGGACAGGCCGAAGTCGGAATACTCATCAGCCGCTGTCTGCGCCCCTTTTAACAGGTCGTCAAAAAACTCATTCCCGTGGGCATTGGCGACAATGCCAAACGAAAGGTTTTTCCGCTGGTAGGCAAGGGCCTTCCCCGCCCGGTTGGGGGTATAGCCCATCTCTTCGGCGATCTGCAAAATCCGCTTTTCCACCTCCGGCCGGACGTTCCCGCGGCCGTTGAGCGCCCGGTCGACGGTCCCGCGCGATACCCCCGCGAGCTCTGCAATCTGTTTTACGGTAACCGGCATAGCCTTCCCCCTTTTCCACATTTTGAATTTCGTTATTGTGCCCGTGCACTGTATCTATAGTGTAACACGCCCGAACCCCTGCCGTCAAGGGATTTTCCCGATTTTCTCCATTTCCGATACGAAAAAATCCCTTCCTGCAATCAGGAAGGGATTTTTCATCTGTACCGGCACCGCTCTATCTTCCCAGGCCGTCGCCAGCCAAGTATTTTCGACACTGATGAGCTTAACTTCTGTGTTCGGTATGGGAACAGGTGTGGCCTCATCGCCATCAGCACCAGTAAGTTTTTTGAGGTGTAACCTCAAAATTGAACAAAGGTCATGCGTTTTCGTCTTTGAAGGCCACATAACATATGGTCAAGCCCTCGACCGATTAGTACCCACAAGCTGCACACCTCACGGCGCTTCCACTTCAGGCCTATCAACCTCATAGTCTTTGAGGGGTCTTACCTGGTTAACCCAGTGGGATATCTCATCTTA
>DVHA01000137.1 GCA_018712425.1 Candidatus Faecivivens stercoravium
AAACTTTGTCGCTGCCATAAGGGCAGCGAAATAAACATCCAATGCCCGAACAAAATCCGATTTCCGCAAAAGCTGTCGGTTTCCCTTGCCAACCGGGCAAAAACATGGTATAGTAGATGTATATGTCCTCATGAAACACCGACCCTGAAAAGGATGATGATATGAAACTGAAACGACTGGCCGCCGCCCTGCTGGCCGCGGGAATGGCGGCAATGAGCCTCAGCGGCTGCTTCGGCATCGAACTGGGCGACGGCACCACCGAGGTGGCCGCCACCGAAGACGCCTGCCGGGTGGGGCTGTATACCCCGATCGACGGGGACTACCTCTTCACCGGCGCCTGGGGGGATACCGGCGCCGACCGCGACCTGAGAAGCCTCATTTACGGCGGCGAAACCGTCTCGGTCACCGCCGAGAACACCTTCACCTACAACCCGTCGGTCATCTCGTCGGTCAGCATCTCGGACGGGGCCGACGGCTCCCGGACCTACACCTATACCCTGCTGGGCGGCCTCAGCTACTCCGACGGCAGCGCCCTGACCGCCCAGGACTATGTCTTCTCGGTCCTGCTCCAGTCCTCGCCGGAATTCGGCGAACTTTCGGGGGACAACACCGCCTACGAAGCCCTCGAGGGGTATGAGGCCTACGCTTCCGGCGAGACCGATACCTTCACCGGCGTCCGGTGGATCTCGGACACCCAGTTTTCGCTGACCATCGCCGCCGACTGGCTCCCCTATTATCAGGAAATGCTCCTGACCCAGGTTATCCCCTATCCAAAAGCGGTGCTGGCAGCAAATGCTACGCTGGACGACGACGGCGAAGGGGCCTACCTCACCGGCCTGACGGTGGAAGCGCTGAATGAGACCATCAACGGCGCCAACCAGGACGGCTACCGCTACCTTCCGACGGTGACGGCCGGGGCCTATGTCCTGACGGCGGCGGAAAACGGGGTCTACACCCTTGAGGCGAACCCCAACTACGCCGGCGGCTATTACCGCCACCAGCCGAACATCCAGCTGCTGGAAGTGGAAACGGCGCGGCTGGACGGCAGCGGGGATTACGACCTGATCGTCGGGGTGACCGGCCGGTTCGGGATGGAGAGCGCCAACCGCCTGCTGGCGGACGGGACGATGTCCGGCAGCCTCTCCTACGACAGCATGGTGGTGAGCGCTCTCACGTTTGACGATTCAGTCTCTGCCGAAGTGCGCCAGGCCCTCGCCTACCTTATCCCGATGACCGAAGCGGCTGACACCCTTGCCGGCCACTGGGGCCAGGAGGCGCTGGTCAATATCCCGCTGGCATCTTCCTATTACACCAGCTGCTACCCGACGGTCTCCGGGCTGCGGCAGGAAAACGACCCGGCCGCGGCGGAACTGCTGTTGGAGGAGGCCGGAAACGGGGAACCGGTCATCCTGCGGTATGGCTACAACCCCGATGACCTGGAAGCGGAAGCGCTCTGGGAGCTGCTGCAAACGGTAGACGAGGAAAGCGGCCTGCTGGAAATCCAGCCGGTCACCGACGGCGGCGCCGCCGAACTTTCCTATACCCGCCGCCAGGAAAGCAAAAGCTGGAACCCGTGGGAAGAATATGAAGACGGCCTGCTGGCGGAAGAGGCGGCGGAACTGCGGAACACTGCTTTCAACGCCAATTCCAGCCGCTTTACCGAAAAGCTTTATACCTTTGCGTCGTCTTACACGCAGAAGCTGCCGGAACTGCCGCTGGCCGTCTACCGGGCGACCGACCTGTACAGCGACCGCCTGATCGGCTATCAGGAAGTTGACGTCTATGACGACTGGACGGTTTGGATCCAGTACGCCCGCCTGGTCGACCTGACCGGGGCGGAGACGGACGCGGAATCCTCCTCCCCTTCGGAAGCAGAGTAAAATATACCTTTAAGCGGGGCCAAAGCGTTCTGACTGCTGAGCTCTGTCTCGCGGGAATGGCGTTCGGCAAATCTGGGTCCAGGGGCCTTTGGCTCCTGGCAGGAACCAGAACCTTCGGTCCCCAGAGACAGAGTCTCTGGTCCATCCAAGTGAAACTTGGCGGATTCTTAAGGCAGAGCCTTAAGGAGGTCCCTTAAGGGGACCGATACAAACATCAAATTATTATTTATACACATCAAAGGGGATTGCCGTCTGGCAATCCCCTTTTTACATCATTCCATAAAACAAAACCCCTTCCGGGGTCCCGACAAAAATGAAATGACTCCTCGAACGATGCTTACCAGCGCATCTTTTTGTCCGAGGAGTCATTTCTGCTCTTCAATATTCAATGGACTTTTCCTTTCTTTCCAGCATTCTGGAATCATCATTTTTTACTGCCATTTTGGGGTTTTCAATCAATCTTTGGAGGAATATCGATTTGCCTGGCAGTGAACTGAAGCTGCATGTTTTCTAAAACTGCTTGCTTTTCTTAAACCTTGTCTGATGGTTTCCATTTTTGCTGTTCCCTTTATGTTTTTAGAGCATTTCTGCTTTTCTTTCATAAAGGTTTTGCTTATTTGTCATTTGGTTCTTAGGCTAACTCTGTGACATTTGTTTAACGCTTTTGATGTTAGATTTTCCTGCCATTTGCTTTTCCGGATCCATTTTAATCGGTTCGTTTTCTTGATCTGCCGTTTCGGTTATGCTGCATCTGCCCGGCTTTCTGGGCCGTCATAATGGGCGGTAAACGAAGGTAAGCGGATTTAGAAAGGACGTTTTAAAAGTTTCCGGTGAAGTTTCCTGGCTGTTTCTATCTTAATTTCCCTTTTTTCTTTTTCCCGCTGATCAGAAGGATCCCTCTTCGGCCGACGGTATTTTAGATAAAGGGTTTGAATTGAAATGAAACTTTCTTCAGAAAATCTGGTGCACTTTTTGCCGTGTTGTTTTTACGCTTTACCTCTTTTTTGGTCTATCCTGAAAAAGGTACTCCTTTCTCTATTACCACCTGGTTGCCTTCTTTTTAGGAAGGGAGGTTCTGCGTGAAGTTTAACCGTGCATTGGCGTTTTCCTCTTCATCATTCGGTTTATACGGATGTTTATGTCTGCATACAGTTTTTTGATCTTCAGAATCTTTGCTTTTTTAAGGCATTGATAAGATCAAACTGTATGGAAGATATTTAAATCATCGGTCTAATCCTCATGTTAAAGGTTTATGCTTCCTGAAAATCCATCTTTTCTTTTGACCATTTTGCATGGGAAGGAAGAGATGGGATCTTATTCAGATCATTGGCGTAATCCTCATGTCGGAAGTTTTGGTGATCATGGAGAGATTTTCATCAGCCCATCGGATTATCCCTTTCAGCAATTTAAGTTTGGAGTTTCAAGAATCATCTTCAAATCGGGGTAGATTCACAAGCGTCTTCTTTTTTCTCTTGCACTTATTTTGCGGATGGAGAATGTTTACTTCTGACATCTGACCCTATAAACTTAACCTCTTACACCGAGGCTCGTTTATTTTGAGTCTGGGTGTTTTTTTGTCAGCCCATTGGAATGAACCTCCTGCTGCGTTCGCCTGAAAAGCTTACGGGCCTTTCCTGCGGCAGTTTTTAGGAACCTTTTCAGCTCGGTTTAGATAAGCGGTGCAGGTTTTTAGCTGTACATTGGAGTATCCCTTTCATTTCCTCTTTTTAAAACCTTAGGTTTTTATTAAGAGGTTACCGGTTTATACCTTTCATTCTTTCCCTGCCTTTGGGTAAGGAGAGAATCATTATGGCTTAAACAGGACCAGGGGTTTGACATCTTTGTCGTTTGGGGATGTTTGGATCGTTTCGGACCGAACATCTATATTCAATTGTAGCGGCAGCTTCCAACCTGTTATTGGAAATTCCGGAGAGTTCTTTTCATAAATTAAACGGTAGGAACCTTTTATGAAGGAAACCTGCTGTCAGGTTTTCCATTCCCGATTCTCTTTTACACGCTTCTGTTATGCCCGGAATCTGCTTCCAACGACAGAGTTGGAAGAAAAGTGGACGGGTTCTAATGCCATTGGACTCAGCTCCTTTTCATTAGATTCGGCATACTTTCAATGCCTGCCACAGTGTCCTTTTTCCTCAGCTGCACTCATCGAGGCGGAAGTCTGTTTTGAAGGTTTCCACTGTGTGCGTCCTCTAAAGGGACTTTTAGATCAGCACTTTCTGTGCTTCCTTTTTTGTTCCCTTCTTGATTGCATCTTTAGTATAACACGGCGGTTCCCGTTTGTCAACACTTTTTTTGCAGATTTTTCGATTTTTTTGTAATTTGGGCATAAAAGTTATGAACGGACGTATTTTTACAGCCTGGTTGGGCAACGTTTACAAAATACACTTGACTTTCCGCCCGCAATCCCCTAAAATGAAAGCAAGAAAACCGCAGGGAAAGGACTGTGTGCGATGATCGAATACTATCACGAACTGGAAGAACCGGAGCTTCTGACGCTCCAGGACGAAGAAGGGGTCGAAAGCGTCGTCGAGCTGCTGGCGCAGATGGACGTCGACGGCAAGAGCTATGTGGCGGCGACCCCCCACATGGACGACCCGGCGGCGGCGCTTGGCGCGGACGCCGAGTTGATCGTGCTGGTCAGCGAAGAAGAGGACGGGGAGGAATACCTCGCCTCGATCGACGATGACGACGAGTACGAGCGGATCGGCAACATCTTCCTCGAAAAGCTGATGGGTTACTATGACAGCGATGAAGAGGAAGAAGACGAAGACGAAGAAGACGGCGAATAACCAGAGAGCCTCTGCCGCGGATGGCAGAGGCTCTTTTGCTTTGGAAATGAAGAACGGCAGGCGGAGCGTTTCCCGCCTATATTCATTGCACAAAAAAGAGGCTGGCCCTAAAGCCAGCCCCTTTTTTGTGCGTTTAGCCTTCCTGTTTCTCGAACATGTCCTTGCCGACGCCGCACAGCGGGCAGACATAATCGTCAGGCAGCTCCTCGAAGGGGGTATCCCCGTCGTAAACGTAACCGCAAACGGTGCAGACATACTTAGCTTCCATTTTTGTTTCCTCCTTAGGCTGCTCCGCCTGATAGGTCGGAGCGTTTTTCGGGCTTTTGCCCTTGACAACCTTGTGATAATATGCATAGGTCATCGGCGGGTCCTTGGAAAAACGGACGCCGTCGGTCACCTCGCCGACAAAGATCGTGTGGGTGCCGCAGTCGTAGTGTGCGATCAGCTTCGCGGTGATGCAGACGCTGGCGCTGGCGACGGCGGGCAGGTAGTTGACAATCTTCTGGGGGACCCCCTCGAACTTGTCAAAACCGGCATCTCTGGCGCTTCTGAACCCAAAGTTGCCGATCACCTTCGGGTCGCACTTTTCGGTCAGGACCGAAAGGGCAAACTTACCGGCGTTTAAGATACACCCGTGGGTGTAATTATCCTTGTTGATGCTGACGGCGATGGTGGCGGGTTCAGCGGTGATCTGCATCGCCGAGTTGGCGATACATCCGACCGCGCGCCCCTCATCCCAGGTCGTAACCGCGTAAACGCCGTAAGAGAGGTCGAAGAGGGTGGTCATATCCATCGAAAAATGCGCCTCCTTTTCGGATCATAGGATGTATTTAGAATGATTCTAAAATGATTATAGCAGATTTTCCCAGCCTTGTAAAGGGCTGTCCGCGCCAGACCCCAAAATAATTTTACCAAAGAATTCTGCCCGTTTTTGGTCATTTTATACCGAAACGGACGGGTCAGGCAAAAAATCGGAGCAGCAGGAGAAGGACGACCGAGCCCCCTGCCAGCACCCCGGCCCAGAGGGCAAAAGCCTTTGACCGCACCGGCCAGCCCTTTTTCTGCCAAACCGCCCCCATCACCACCGAAAAGAAGACGACCACAATCCAGACGGCCCAGCCGATGTGGCTGTGGCAGAGATAGATTTCCACCGGACGGTCCCCGAACCATTCTCCCAGCAGGTAGCCGATAAAATGCCCCGCCGTGACCGCGCTGGCGAAACGGTATTTCTTTCCCAGCGCCGCCCCAAGGGACAGCAAAAACACAAACCAGACAAGCCCGGCCGACCATCCGTAAAGATACGGGAGGACCAGCGGACTCGACTCGGTGAGCCACCCGACTACACTGTACCCGCTAAAGCCAATCGGCAGCCTGCCCAGAAGATAATACAAAAGATACGCCCCGGCGACGGCCCCGGCAGCCAGCAGCCGTTTCCGAAGATCTTTTTTAACCTCTGCGAAATCATCCGACGGGGCAGGCGGTGATTCCAGTTCCCCCTTCAGCAGCGCATCGACATCCGTCCCCAGAACCTCCGCCAGCTTAAAGAGGTTCCCGGAACTCGGGAACGACTGACCCGTCTCCCATTTGGCCACCGCCTGACGGCTCAGCCCGAGGGCCTCGGCAAGTTTTTCCTGGCTCATGCCTTTTTCCTTCCGCAGTTTGGCAATCCGCTCTCCCATTTTCATGGCGTTCACCTCCGCCTTTATTGTCCCACTTTTTTCCGCCGTTTGCAAGCAACTATCCCGCAACTTCCGGTTGCCTTGCGGGATTTTCCCCCCTGTGCTATACTGAGACTGTAATTTATGCCAAAACAGGAGCTGATCCAGATGACCGAATCCGAAGCCCTCACCCTCATCCACGCCTCCCCCCGCATCCGCCACGGCGAAGCGGCCGCCCGGATGCCCCGCCTCCTCCAGCTGCTGGGGCACCCGGAAGCGGGCCTCCCCTTTGTCCATGTGACCGGCACCAACGGCAAAGGCTCCTTCTCGGCGATGGTCTCGTCGATGCTCTCGGCCGCCGGGAAAAAGACCGGCCTCTTCATCTCCCCCTACATCGTCGACTTTAAAGAGAGGATGCAGATAAACGGGGGAAATATCCCGGGCGGTACCCTCGCCCGGCTGGTGGAAGAGACCCTCCCCGCCGTCCGGCAGATGGAAGCGGAAGGGACCCCCTGCGGGGAGTTTATGTGGGACCTGGCCCTCGCCCTCCTCTGGTTCCGGGAAGAGAAGGCGGACATTGCCGTCATCGAAGCCGGCATCGGCGGGGCCGGCGACGCGACCATCGCCCTCCCCCGCCCGCTCCTCTCGGCCATCATGGGCATCGGGCTGGAACACACCGCCCTCCTCGGGCCGACAATTGCCGATATCGCCCGGGACAAGGCCGCGATCATCAAAGGGAACCCCGCCCTACTCTACCCCGAACAGCCGCCGGAAGCGGCCGCCGAGGTGATGCGGCGGTGCGCCGGAACGGGCGCCCAGCTCCACAGCCCTTCCTTCGCCGGCATCCGGATTTTGTCGGAAAATTTCACCGGCAGCCGGTTTGCCTACGGCGGGGAGGAATACTTCTGCCCCCTCGCCGGGCGGTACCAGGTCAAAAACGCCGTCATGGCCATCCGGGCGGGAGAACTGCTGGGCCTTTCTGGGACGGCTGTCAAGGAGGGGCTGGAAGGTGTCCGGTTCCCCGCCCGGATGCAGTGCATCTCCCGCTCGCCGCTCACCGTGGTTGACGGCGCCCACAACCCCCACGGGATGAAAGCCCTCTGCGAGAGCGTCCGGGCGCTGAACGACGGCCGGCCGGTCTACGCCCTCGCCGGGATGATGGAGGACAAGGCGGTGGAGGAGACCCTTTCAATCCTCGGGCCCCTCTGCCGGAAGATCTTCGCCGTCACCCCCGACTCCCCCCGGGCGATGGACAGCGGGAAACTGGCGGAAACCGCCGCCCGCTTCTGCCCCCAGGCCATCGACGGCGGCTGGTGGCGGGACGGGCTTAAAACCGCCCAGGCGGCCGCGGAAGCCGACGGGGCGCTCCTCTTAATCTGCGGGTCACTCTTCCTGGCCGGGGACGTCCTGCGGGGCTAAGGGGCTCTGTAGGAACTGGGGGGGGGTAAAATGCGCCGCCGCATACCGGAACGCCGCCTCAAACCGGCGGGCGGCCTCCCGGCTCTCCGGCTTCCAGGGGGCCATCATGTCAAAGGCGTGGAAACAGCCGGGGTAGACGTCCGCCCGCGCTTCCACCCCCGCCTCCCGCAGCTTTTTCACATAATCCAGCGTCTCGCGGTAAAACGGATCGTCCGTCCCGACAAAGGTGTAGGCGGGCGGCAGCCCCGCGTAATCGGTCTGCCGGGCGGGGGCGGCGTAGGCGGGCGGTTCGCCCTCCAGCCCTTTTAGGTACTGCTTCCAGGCGGCGTGGTTGCGGCGGGTGTTCCAGATGGGGGCGTGGTTGTCGCGGGAAGAGAGGGTGTCCCGGTCGTCCAGCATCGGGTAGATGGGCATCTGGAAGGCGACGCGCACCTCCCCCCGGTCCCGCGCCAGCATACAGAGCGCCGCCGTCAGCCCGCCCCCGGCGCTCTCCCCGCCGACCATAATCCGGGCGGGGTCAACCCCCAGCGGGCCGGCGTTCCGGACGAGGAATTTAAGCGCCCGCCAGGCGTCCTCCAGCGCCGCCGGATAGGGGTGCCGGAGGGAGAGCCGGTACCCCGGCGCCAGCACCACCGCCCCGCACCGGCCCGCCAGATCCCGCGCCCGGGTAAAGTGGGCCATCTCCGCCATCCCGGTCATATACCCGCCGCCGTGGAGCCAGAGGACGCCGGGCACCGGCGCGGACGGCCGCTTCTCCGGCATCAGCAGCAGGGCGGGCAGGGTGTGGCCTTTCATCGGGATGGATAACCGGATTGTCTGATAACGCATTTTCGCAGCTCCTTTCGTCATCCCCCATTATACCATAAACCCGTCCCGCCGTCATCTTTTCCCGCTCCCCTGCATATTCTGTGGCATCTCCATTTTGAGGGAGACGAACGGTTCATTTTTGCGCCAAACAATATAAGCGGGAGCGAAACGCTCTTTTTGCTGAGCTCTGTCTCGCGGCGTCGGCGTTTGGCAAATCTGGGTCCAGGGGCCTTTGGCTCCTGGCGAAGTCCAGAGGCGGAGCCTTTGGTCCATCCAAGTGAAACTTGGCCCGTCCAGGCGGAGCTTGGTCGCTGCCTTAAGGGCAGCGAAATCAGCATTTAATGGCTCTTGAAAGACCAAATTCCACTTCTAAAAAATTCCCTCTTGATTTTTCTCTCTATATTTGCTATACTAGCAATGGACAAAAAACATTCTGCCTTGTGCGAGTAATTATGGAGTTTTAAATCCGAACACATTTAAAACGGGAGCCTTCCTCCGCTGTCAGGATTGCAGACCTCCCGGGGCAACCCGGAAGAAGGGAGCGTGAGCGCTGCGGGGTGGCACCCACCTGCTGAGAAGCGGGTTTATATCCCATATGACGGCAAGGCGGGTCACTTTTAAGGCAAAAGGCTTCTGCATTCGTGCAGGAGCCTTTTTCAGCATCATCAGGAGGGGTTTTATCATGTCGGAAAACTGGCAGGCGCGGCAGGCACTGCTGATGGGGGAAGAGGCGCTCCGGCTTCTGGCCTCCAAGACGGTCGCGGTCATCGGGCTGGGCGGGGTCGGCGGGGCCTGCGCCGAAGGGCTCTGCCGGGGCGGGGTCGGTGGGCTGATCTTAATGGACCACGACACTGTCGACGAGACCAACCTAAACCGCCAGCTCTTCGCCCTCCGCTCGACCGTCGGGATGGACAAGACCGAAGCGGCCGCCGCCCGTCTCCGCGACATCAACCCCGCCTGCCGCCTCTCCCTCCTCCCCGCCTTTTACGGCCCGGAGACGGCGGAGTCCCTCTTCTCCCTCCGGCCCGACTACGTCGTCGACTGCATCGACACCGTATCGGCCAAGCTCCACCTGGCGGCCGAGTGCCAGGCCCGGGGGATCCCGCTCTTAATGAGCCTCGGCACCGGCAACCGCCTCGACCCCGCCGCCTTCCGGATCGGCAAGCTCTCGGACACTGCCCAAGTAGGCGGCGACGGCCTCGCCCGGGCGATGCGCCGGGAGGTCAAAAAGCGGGGGCTCCAGGATCCCGACGTCCTCTATTCTACCGAACTCCCCCGGAAAGCGGTACTGTCCGACGGCCGCCGCTACGCCCCCGGCTCGGTCTCCTTCTGCCCGCCGGTCGCCGGCTATATTGAGGCGGGAGAGGTGATCCGGCGGCTTGTGGGGATCCGGTAAGCCGGAAAGCCCGGTAAAGAATCAAACATGAAGATTGACTAAAGGAGTTTCGCCATGTCCCAATCCCGCACCTCTTCCCCGAAGAAAACCGCACCCCAATCCCCGAAAGCCCTCCGCCCCTGGGCCATCCTGGCCGTCGCGGCGGTCATCCTGCTTATCGGGTTTGTCTACTTCCCCCTCTACAACCAGCCGGGCCTCCATACCGCCGCCGGCTTCTTCCCCGAGACCGAAACCGGCGTCTATTCCGCCGGCGGGGCATCCATCACCGTCTCGGGCGGGACGGTCTCCTTCCCGGGGGAACTGGAGCCGCTCACGGTAACGCCCCGTGCGGAAGAAGGGTACTACGACGTCTTCCGGGGGGACGAAACCCTTTACTCCGGCCCCGCTCCCGCTTCCGCCGAAGACGAGCGGTCGATCGCCGCCGACGGCACCCTCTCCCCCCTCGCGGGCGGGGAAATCCCCGCCGGCAGCTACCCCGTCACCCTCTCCCAGCTGATTTCCGTCTCCCAGGGCACCCCCGAAACCCGGGGCCAGGGCGGGCTGACGGCCGGCATCGCGACCCTGCTCATCTGGATGGCCGACATCCTCTTCCCCAACTTCTTCTTTAAAGCCGACCCCCGCAACATCGGCTCCAAAGAAAGCCCCGCCGCAGGCTACCGGAAAATCCAAAGGGTTTTGTGGATGGCGCTGCCGGTTTTAGGCGCCTGCTTCCTGCTGGCAGCGCTATTATGAGTGAAATTCGCCTTTCAGGCGAGTGAAGGGTGAAATTTGCCCTTCGGGCAAGTGAAATCCGCCCCTTCGGGCCGGGTTAAGGTGTCCCTGCGGGACGATTGAAATACGGTTTGGACGGAAACAAAGCGGAAGTTACGGAAAAATATTAAATCATCGCGAAGCGATACCTTAACTTGTCCCGCAGGGACAAATTTCACTGCCGCGCAGCGGCAATTTCACTTTTCACTCACCCGCAGGGTGAATTTCACTGTGGCAATTAAGGAGGTAAAACGCATGAACGACATTGTCAAAGCCCGCACCGAACGGACGAAATGGTTTTTAGACGCCCGCTTCGGGATGTTTATCCACTGGGGCCTCTACGCAATCCCCGCCCGGGGCGAATGGGTGCGGAGCATCGAGCGGATTTCAAACGAGGACTACGAGCCCTACTTTGAGGAATTCAACCCCACCCGCTATAACCCCCGCGAATGGGCGCGGCTGGCCAAAGAGGCGGGGATGCAGTACGCCGTCCTCACCGCCAAGCACCACGACGGCTTCTGCCTCTTCGACTCCGCCCTCACCGACTACAAGGCCACCAACACCCCCGCCGGGCGGGACCTTGTCCGGGAGTTTTTGGACGCCTTCCGGGCGGAGGGGTTAAAGGTCGGGCTTTACTATTCGCTGCTCGACTGGCACCACCCCGACTACCCCCACTATGGGGACCAGAACCACCCGATGCGGGACAACCCTGCCTGTGGGAATGAGCACCGGGATTTCAACCGCTACCTCGAATACATGCACGGCCAGGTCCGGGAGCTGTTAACGGGCTACGGGCATCTGGACATCATGTGGTTCGACTTCTCCTACGGGGAGATGGCGGGCGAAAAGTGGCGGGCGACTAAGCTCATCCAGATGGTGCGGGAGCTCCAGCCCTGGATCATCGTCGACAACCGGCTGGAGGCGGGCGGCGAGTCCTACGGCTCGATCGTCACCGATTCCCCCACCTTCTACTCCGGCGACTTCGCCTCCCCCGAGCAGATGATCCCGCCTAAGGGGATGACCGACGTCCACGGGGACCCGATCCCCTGGGAATCCTGCATGACCCTAAACGACCACTGGGGCTACTGCGCCGCCGACCGGCACTACAAGACCGCCCGGATGGTCATCCGCAACCTGGTCGAATGCGTCAGCAAAAACGGCAACCTCCTCTTAAACGTCGGCCCCGACGCGAAGGGCGAAATCCCGGAAGAATCGGCCGCCATCCTCCGGGAGGTGGGCCGCTGGATGCGGAAAAACGGCGAGTCGGTCTACGGCTGCGGCGCCTCCGACCTCCCGAAGCCCGACTGGGGCCGTTTCACCCGGAAGGGCAACAAGCTCTACGCCCATGTGATGGAGGAAAACGTCTGCGCCTACCTCCTCGACCTCAAACCCGGTGAAGTAGAGAAGGTCCGCCTCCTCGCAAACGGCGCCGAGATGGCCCTCACCCAGCCCTGGAACACCGTCTCGATCAAGGACAAGAGTTTCTTCACCTTCTGGGGGCAGAGCTTCCCCCTGCCGGATGAGAACGACACCGTCGTCGAACTGACGCTGAAATAAACTGCAAGCAAAAATCCCCCGCCAACCGGCAGGGGATTTTTTTACACAGCGCTTATTCGGTTTCGAGCTCTTCCTCGAGTTCCCGTTCTTCCGCTTTGTCGGCGGCCGAATTGGTCTCGCTGTACATCCGAATGGTCTTCCACTTGCCGCTCTGGAACCGGAGCAGGACCAGCGTCGACCGGAGCAGCTGGTCGCAGGCCATCGCGATCCAGGCGCCGTACAGCCCGAGGGAGGTGTAGTTGATGAGGATGATCGCCACCGCCGGCCGGACCAGCAGGACGGTGATGAAGGTGATGACCGCGGTCGCGCGGGTATCGCCGGCGCCGCGCAGGCCGCCCGCGATGATGAACTGGGAGGTCTGGAGCGGCTGGAGCACCGCGACGATCAGCAGGATCCGGGCGCCCGTTTCGACAATCTCAGGCGTCGAGTTGTACAGGGCGACGATGTACCGGCCGAAGAAGATGAAGACCAGCGCGATGACAATCGCGCAGCCCATCCCGACCCGCCTGGTGCGGGAGCAGTAGGCCTGGGCCATATCCGGCCGCCGCTTGCCCAGCGACTGGCCCATCAGGGTCGTCGAGGAGACGGCGAAGGCCTGGCCGGTCATGAAGGAGAGGGCCTGGATGTTCATGCAGACCTGGTGGGTCGCGTAGGGGACGGTCCCCAGCCCCGCGACGGTGCGGGAGAAGATGATCATGCCCGCCCGCATCAGGAGCTGCTCAATCATCGCCGGAAGGCCGATGTTTAAAAGGTCGAGGAGGGTTTCCTTGTGGGGCTTGAAGCCCAGTTTGAACTGGAGCTTTAAGAAGCCGTTGCCGCGGACCAGCAGCACCATCGAGATGCAGAAGGCGACAAACTGGCCGATAACCGTCGCGATCGACGCGCCGGCGACGTCCAGCTCGGGCATCCCGAGGTTGCCGTAGATCAGCATCCAGTTGAAGAAGACGTTGACGAGGTTGGCGATCAGGTTGTAGATCATGCTCGACCGCGAGTCGCCGACACCCCGCAGGGCCGCCGTAATCGTGCTGGTGATGGCCATCGTGATAAACCCGGCCATCTGGATCTGGAGGTACTGGGTCGCCCAGACGGTGACCTGCTCCTCGGTGGAGCCCATGAAGATGACCATCGGCTCGGCAAAGACGACGCCGATAATCGAAAGGATGATGGTGGCAAAGAAGGTGAACATCAGCCCCTGCCGGACGACGAGGTTTGCCTTTTTCATGTCCCCGGTGCCTTTATACCGGGCGACAAGGGCGGTGACGCCGGTGTTCATCGCCATGAACGCGGTCATCAGCAGGAACTTCGGCTGGGTCGTCAGGCCGACCGCCGTCACGGCCGCCGCCCCCATCTCGGGGTTGGCCGACCCGCCGATCTGCCCGACCATCATCAGGTCGACCATCGACGCCAGCTGGGTCAGGATCAGCTCGACCAGGCTCGGCCAGGCGATGCGGATGATGTCCTTGTAGAGCTCTTTCGACTCTACCCCTTCCGGGAGGTGTTTGGTGACTTTGAGGTTGCCGCTGAGGGCCGCCGCGTCGCCGTCCGGGAGACGGTCGAGGACGGTTCGCAAGCGGTTGCTGGAGTTACTTGCCATTGGCTTGCCGCCGGCATCGCTGCCGGCACTTCCCTTCTTTCTGTGTCGATACCCCCGCCGGTCTCCGGCGGCCCGGCGGCCGTCCGCCGGCAGATTTACATTATGGAACTTCTTTATTATACTACAATGGCAAAAAACTGTCTAGGATTTGACAGCTGGCATACAATATTTTCAGCGATGTTTATAACACATTGGTTCTTTTTTTGGCAGATAGTGTCAAATTTCTGTAAAGTGGTACCGGACACAGACAGCAGGATTTCCGGGCAGAAAAATTCCCGGATATACCGGGAATTGCAGCCTGCCGAAAAAGTCTTTTTGAGTATTTTTTGGGTGCTGCGCACGCTTCGTGATCAGTGGCAAAGCTGTGGTCAGCTTCGGAAATACGGCATGTATCTGCCTGCCAAGGAGCTCTGCTCCTTGGATTCTCGCGATTTTTTGAAAAAAATCGAGTAAAACTTTTCATTCTGCGCACGTTTCTTTGTCACTTTAACGCCAGCGCCGATTTTTACGTTTCTGTCAAACTTATTTTTCGACAATCAGAAATTCCCGGATATATCAGGAATCGGAAGGCAAATCCGGCCTCAAGGCCAAAAAGAGCCTATCAAAACCGAAAGTGGGACGCCGCGGGCCAGTTCAAAAGCTGCCGTCGCCGACAAGGCCGCCAGCGCCACCATCCCCATCCAGACCCACTCCCGCAGGATGTACCCTTTCAAAAAGCGGACATACTTCCAAGTAACGGCAAATGCCCCGGCCAAGGCGGCTGTTTCGGCATAATACCCTTCCGTCGGGAACCGGTCGGCCATGCACAAAAAGGCAAACAGCAGCAGTGCGTATAAAACCGTCTCGCCGCCCACCCGGAAGGCAATCTTAAGCCGGATTTTTGTCTTCTCTTTCATCCCTTTCCCTCCTTCGGATGCACAGGGGGTCAGTGCGCATCCAGCAAGACTGCCGCCAAAAGCCACAAAACGGCGCCCCCCTCCACCACCGCCCGTGCAACGGCCGACGGCAGCATATCCCGCAGCCCCTGATGGAACCGGTAAAACAGAAAGGCAAAAACGAGGATGCCCGCCACCACCGGCAGCTTCCGGCTCTCCCATATTACTGCCGCCATCCTAAACAGGTTGTAGCCCCAAAAAACGACCAGTAGAACGCCAAGGATAATAAACAGCCACCGTCCGGCCCACCTCTCAATCCACTGTTCCGCCTTCTGCCAGAATTTTTCGTCCAACATTGCCCGTCCCCCCTTATACGTTTATCTTACCATTTGCTGCCATTTTTTTCAAGATATTTCCCCAAAACACAAAACGCCCCCGCCGAAAAGGCAGGAGCGTTCCGTCTCACATTTTAATCCATCGCGCAGCGATACCATAATCTGCCCCACCGGGGCAGATATCATCAGCGCACAGCGCGGCATCATACCGCAAAGCGGTATATCATACGGCGCAGCCGTATATCATTCTTGCTTAATCGCGGTCAGGGCGCTGATCTTGACCGCCCGGTTGGCGGGCGAGAAGCCGGAAACCAGCCCGACCAGCGTCGCGAACGCCACCGCCCCGATCGCCAGCCACCAGGGGATGATCGAGCTGCCGCCGATCGAGGTGGAAATCCCCATCGACATATCGCCGCCCCCCATCCCGCCGTAGCGGTTGATGACAAAGCTGATGACATAGCTGACCACGACGCCGATCACCCCGCCGATAAAGCCGATGCAGCCGGCCTCCAGCAGGAACACCCCCCGGATATCGGAAAGGGAGCAGCCCAGCACCTTCATGACCCCGATCTCCCGGGTCCGTTCGTAGACCGACATGATCATCGTGTTGGTGATCGAGAGCGCCGCGACGAAGAGGGAGATGGCCCCGAGGGAGCCCAGAATCATCTGCTGCTGGTTGGCCTGGTCCTGGATCGGCTTCCGGACGCTCTCCATTGAAGAGGTCTGGAACCCGAACCCCTGGACAAACGCTTCCACGTCCTCGACATCGTTCATGTCGGCGACCTTGATGATGACCTGGTCATAGGACTTGACCTTGGTCCGGTCGACCTTGACGCTGTTGTACTTGTTGTAGGCGTCCTGGAGCGACTGCAAATAGTGCACGTCCATAAACACCGAGTAGTTGGGCGCCGGGTTCTTCTCCCAGTCGCTGGTGAAGACGCCGGTGCAGGTGATCTTGTACTCCGGCGGGCGCTTGGTGTTCTGCTCGTCCTGGCGGTTGATGGTCAGCTCGATCTTGTCCTTCATGACGTCGACATAAGGGTCGGGGATGTTCCCTTCGGCGTCGGGGATCTGGTTGACATAGTTGTTTTTCCTGTCCATCCAGTTGTAGAGGGCGTCGGGGCCGAATACAATCATATTCGACATGTCCTCCCCCTCAGGGAACCCGCCCTGGTCGAAGGAATACCCCATCTCTTTGAGCGCGTTGAAATCGACGCCGGTAACCTGCCCGTTATAGGTATACCGGCCGGAAGAGATGGTAAAATTATCAAAAGAGGAAGAATAGGCGCTGACCACCGGCGTGACGGCGACGACGTCGTCCCGGGCGCGGATCTGTTCGAGCATCGAGTCGTCCAGCGGCGTCTCGGTGGTGGTGCCGTAGTTGTAGATCTGGATGATCGTCAGGTCCCCCAGCTGGGCGAGGGTCTCGTCCAGCGTCTTCTGCATCCCGATGCCGAGGGAGATCATGACGGTGATGGCGCAGGTGCCGATGATGACGCCGGAAACCGTCAGCACCGTCCGCACCTTCCGCCTGAACAGGTTCTTGACACACATCGCGACCGAATCCCGCCAGCTCATCCCCGTATCCTTCCGCTTCCTGCGGTTTTTGGGGGCGGGGCGGGCCTTCGGGGAAGGGTTTTTCCCCTTCGGCTTAGTACCGGTCATCGTCATCATCCTCGTAATCGACGTTATCCTCGTCGTCCTCGTCAAAATCGGGGGTGGCTTTGCGGCGGCGTTTCTTCCGCAGCTTCAAGACCACCACGACAACCACAATCACGACGACGCCGGCGCCGGCGCCGATGGCGATCTTGCCGGCCAGCGGCAGCCCGGTCTCCTCGACCACCGGCTCAACCGGCATATCGATGCCCGGGTCCACCATCATCTCCTGGACGGTGGTCGAAAAGGGCCGCTCGACGGTCGACTGGTTGCCGGCGGCGTCCTCATAGGTGAGGATAATCTTGCCCTCGACCGGTCCGGCCATGTCGGCGGTCAGCGAAGGCTCGTAGTAGTCGCCCGACCCCGCCTCGACGTTGCCGATGTAGGCGGAGGGCTCGGCGGTGGAGAAGCCGGTCCCCTCGACCGAGATGGTGAGGTTATAGATCGGGTTTTTGCCCATGTTGACGTAGCTGACCGAGCAGTAGATCGAATCGCCGACGTAGTTGTAATCGCTGATCTGGACATCCTCCACCTCAAACCGGTCGGGCTGGGTGACGGGGATGGTGATCGTCTCGGTGGACTTGAGGTCCTGGTAATTGCTCCCTTCCTTGGCCTGGAAGTCCAGCGCGATATCCACCCCGTAGGATTTGGGGCTGGCGTCCGCCTTGACCGTCAGGTCGATCGACTCGGTGAAGGTGCCGCCGGGGGCGACCCGGTCGATGTAGAAGGAGTTAGAGGAGTTGGCGGGGGTAAAGACGCCGCCGGTCGTCTCGTCGGCCGCCGAGGAGACCACCATCTTGACGTTCTCGATGGCGGTGGTGGCGGAGGTGTTGCGCAGGGTCATCGTCAGGGTAAAGGTGCTGCCGCCGACGACCGAAGGCTCCTCGCCGTAGGAATAGCTTTCAATGATGACCTGGGGGGTCAGGGTCGAGCCCTCGCCGCCTTCCCCGCCGGAAGACTCCTCCGGCTTGCCGGCGCAGGGGACGAAGATGCTGGCCTTCGACTGGGCGGCGGCCGAACCGCCGTCCTCGCCGCTCGAAGCGGAAGCGGTGCCGCAGGAGGCGGTCGCGGTCAGGATCGCGGTGCCGTTGGTGACCGACTCATCGGCGTGGAGGCTGTAGGTAAAGGAGGAGGAGGCGCCGGGCGCCAGCTCGACAAGCCTTTGGACATCCATCCCGTCCCGGACGGTGATCTGCCCGGCGGCCAGCCCGCCCAGTTCCATGACGATGTCCTTCATCATCTGGCTCGAGGTGTTCTGGATGCTGATGGTCAGGGTGGTGTTGCCGTTATAGTTTAAAACCTCGCTCCCCAGCTCATAGCCGGTGATCACCAGCCCGCCGGTCGACTCGATCGTCTGCTTGGCTTTCAGGCGGACCGAGAAGGTGGTTTCCTCCGAAACCTGCTTGTCGTCGTATTCGTAGACGGAGGTGAGGGTAATCGGGACGACCGA
>DVHA01000138.1 GCA_018712425.1 Candidatus Faecivivens stercoravium
GCGCGGACGGCCCGACGGCGATTCTGGTGACCGGCGCGGCGGTAGGGAACCTGTTCTGGTACCTGATACCGGTGGTGCTGCTCCTTCTGGGCGTTTTGCTGCTGGTGCTGGGCTGCCGCCGGAAGCGGTAAAAGCATCCCGGTGAAAAAGAAGATCGGGAGGGAATGCGGATGTACGGCGAATACGGACGTTTAATCCGGGGAAATATGCGGTTTCAGGGCACCGGCGAGCTTACGGTATCCTATGCCTTACAGGCCCCGGAATACAGGCTTTTGCGGGAGCGGTATCCCGATGCCGGATGGGAGATTAAGGACCCCCAGCAAAAGGCGCTTTTTATGCTGTCGTGGGTCCACCGGCAGCTTCGTCACGCCGGGGACTACGACAACGCGGACCCGCAGGACGCCCTGACGCTGCTGGCGGTGGGGGCCGGCCGGAAAAAGGGGCTGAACTGCCTGGCAATGTCGGTTATCCTGTGCGAATGCCTGCTGGCCGCCGGGATAAGGGCCCGGGTGATGGATATGATGCCGCTGGATGACCGGGATATGGACAACCATGTCGTCGTAGAGGCGTACCTGCCCGGCGCGGGCGGATGGGTGATGCTGGACCCGACCTACGGCTGTACCTGTGCGGATGAAGCGGGGAACCTTTTAAACCTGATGCAGCTGCGGGAGCGGGTTGCGGAGGACCGGCCATTTTTCTTTCCGGCGGATATCCGGTACAACGGCGAGAAGGTAGAGGATTTGGATGACGTCCGGCTCTACTACGCCAAAAACCTCTTCTTCCTGCGGTGCAGGCAGCGGCAGGGCTATGGGGAACACCGGGAATACCGGCAGATGCTGGAGGCTGCGCCGGAAGGGTTTGACGTCCGCCGGCGGATGGTGGACAATTTGCAGTTCCGGATGGAGGCGTTCGGGGCGTTTCCGCTGCTCCAGGCCTGGAAAGGCTTCGAGGAACGCCAGGAGAGCCGGTACATCCGGCCGGAAGCCCTCTACCGGGAAGGGTAAGGGGTAAAAAAGCGGCTGTTTCCCCCAGTCTACCAAGCGTAGACCCCGGTTTCCTTGCGGATGCGGGCGTGGCCTGCTATACTGGGGATAGGCCGGGAACCGGCACTTCCAAGAAAGCGGGGAAATAGACATGAATGGCAATCTTTCGGAAATGGGACAGTATATCGCGGAAAAGCGGGCGGAGAAGGGGCTCACCCAGCAGCAGCTGGCCGACCGGCTGCATGTGACCAACAAGGCGGTTTCCAAATGGGAGACCGGGCGGGGGCTGCCGGATATCCAGATGCTGGAACCGCTGAGCGAAGCGCTGGGGGTCACCCCGGCGGAACTGCTCCGCTGCGGCCGGCCGGAGCCGGAGGCGGAGACCGTCCGGGAGGCGCTCCAGTATTCGGAAAAGCGCACCCGGGAGAAGATCTTCCGGCGGATTGGCTGGGCGCTGGTGGCGCTGGGGCTGCTGGTTGGCGGCGGGATGCTGCCGTTTCTGATCACCGATTTGCAGCGGCTTTCGATGTACGACAGAACGCTGTCGGTGATTGGCGGGGCGGACGGCCCGACGTCGATTCTGGTAGCCGGGGAGTCTGTCTGGCCCGGATGGCTCGGGTATCTGCTGCCAGTTGCGCTGCTTATCGCCGGGCTTTTGTTTATCGTGTTCTGCCAGCGGAAAAAGAAATAACCGTAAATTTGGCGCAAAAAACGGTTCCCGGAAATTCCAGGAACCAGTAGATTGTTAAGAAATAAGTTTATATAAAACGTAAGAATCAGCGCTAGCGTTAAAATGACAAAACAACGTGCGAAGATCAGAAGTTTAGGGTCAAGCCCTTTTTAAAGGGCTTGCGGGAATGGAAGGGGCAGAGCCCCTTCCCAGGCGCCCAGTTTCCGTACTTCCGAAGCTGACCACAGCTTTGCCACTGATAACGAAGGGTGCGCAGCACCCAAAACATGCTTAAAAACATTTTCGACAAACTAAAACCGGTTCCCGAGATTTCCCAGGAACCGGTTTTGTTATGGGAGCAGTTTAACGGACGGTGAGGGTGAGGCCCGCGGCTTCGGCGGAATCGCCCTTTACGGTGAGCGTCTTCAGGTTTTCGGGGTTCTCGTAGTCCTTCGAGACGCCGTCGTCCTGATAGAGGGTGTAGCTGCCGCCGCCGAAGGCGTAGACCCGGAGGTTCTGCTCATCCAGCGCCGAAACGGTCAGCGCCGGCGCGGCGGTCGGGAAGAGATGGCCCTTCCGGAGGAAGACCAGCACTTCGCCCAGCCCGCAGGGGATGTAGTGCCAGCCTTTTTCCATCACTTCGCTGTCGTAGTCCTCGGCCGAACGGAACCGCAGCATCCGCATCTCCTCGGGGAGGTAGACGTTGCGGCCGGGGGCGTTCTGGGTGACGACCGGGGCGATCATGATGCTTTCGCCGACCATCAGCTGGTCTTCGATGCCCTTGACCATCGGATCGTTTTCGTAGACAAACGAGAGGGGCTTCATGTACATGTCGTTTGCCAGCGCCGCCTTGACAAACTCGCTGTAGAGGTAGGGGAGGAAGGCGTACCGGAGGGAGACGACGTTCCCCAGCGTCTTCAGGTCCTTGAAGTAATAGAGTTCCTGATGGCGGGTGCCGATGCAGGCGTGGTTGCGGAAGAGCGGGGTGAACATCGAGAATTCCAGCCATCTGGTCATCAGGTCCTCGGTGGTGTTGCCGCTGAACCCGCCGGTGTCGGAACCGTTAAACATAAACCCGGCCATATTGAGGCCGACCTGCTGCTTGACGACCTGCTGGAGGTGGGCCCACCAGGAGGCGTTGTCGCCGGTCCAGACGCCGCCGTAGCGGTGCATCCCGATGTAGGAGGAGCGGGAGAACATCAGCGTCCGCTTGCCCGGCCGCAGCTCGTCAAACGCTTCGCCGGCGGCGCGGGTCATGTTGTAGCCGTAGAGGTTGTGGACATCTTCCATGCAGATCCGCTTGCCGTCCACGTTTAGGTACATTTCCTTATAGTACTGGTGCTGGTCGTCGATGGCGCGGATGCCGGCCAGCGCCTGGTCGCGGTCTTCGATCTCGTAGGTGTCCTTGATGCCGACTTCCATCGCCCCTTTGATCGCCCGGCGGAGGGTCTCGTTGGTGTAGAAGACCGACGGCTCGTTCATGTCGTTCCAGAAGCCTTCGATGCCCTTATCGGTCAGGAACTTGTAGTGCATCCCGAACCAGTGCCGCGCCTCGGGGTTTAAGTAGTCGGTGAAGTAGGAGAGCCCCGGCCAGACCGCGCCGGTGAAGGGGGTGCCGTCCTCTTTGGTGCAGAAGTAGCCGTTTGAGATCCCCTCTTCGGCGGTGGGGTCGCCCTCCAGCACCTTGATGCCGGCGTCGATGATCGGGACCAGCCGGACGCCCTCTTCCTTCAGCTCGGCCGACAGGCCGGCGAGGTCGGGGAAGGACTCGGTGTCGATCGTAAAGTCCTTAAAGCCCTTCATATAGTTGATGTCGAGGTAGACCATATCCAGCGGGATGCCGTTTTCATGGTACTTTCTGGTGATCTCCCGGACGCCGTCGGCGTTATAGCCGTTGTCCCATCTCGACTGGCCGTAGCCCATGCCCCATTTCGGCGGGATGTAGCTGCGGCCGATGATGCTTCTGAATTCACGGGTCGCCTCCAGGGGCTTGCCGGAACCGTCGGCGCCGGTAAAGAGGTAGAGGTCAAAGTTGACCGACGAACTGGTGATGACCAGCTTGTCCTTGTCGGTGTAGCCGACGTCGAAGCGGCAGACGCCGGGGTCGTCGAGGAAGAGGGCGATGTTGCCGCTGCCGTCCGCACGGTCGACGACGAGGAAGTTGTGGGAGGCGTAGAGGTTATACTTACTCTCGGTGTGCATCATGTCGTCGAGGTTGTCGCTGAGGTAGAGCCAGCCCCGCTTGTTGATGCCGCGCTGGGCTTCGCCGAGGCCGTAGACGACGTCGCCGTCCTTAAGGTCGATCGTAAACTGCCAGGCGTCCTTCCGCGGCTTCTGCACGGCCGGGCCCCAGCCCTGGGAGCCGTCGGTCTGGGCGTTGGCGTCGACGACGGCAGCGGACATGCCGGGGAAAGCGGGGGCGTCGCCCGGCTGGTAAGCGGCGGCGACAGGCTGCGGGACAATGACTGCTTCGGTGTCGAGGATCGGGGTGCCGAACCGGTATTTGGTAATCATAAAGCATCTTCCTTTCTGTTTGATTTGCGAAGGTTTACCGATAAACTCACTACCATCATTATAACAGACTGTCCCGATTTGTCAAGGCATTTTCTGCGTTTTGGGGGGATGAAATTTGTTTTCTGATGGTATTTTGAGGCGGCCGGGTTGCAAAAAGACAGGAATAACGTTATAATAGGATAAAATGCGTAGAAGGGAGCCCGTTTATGACCCTCAAAGAGATTGCCAGGGAAGCCGGCGTCAGCGCGATGACCGTTTCCAATGTGGTCAACCATAACGATGCCAAAGTATCCGAAGAGACCCGTAAACGGGTGCAGGCGGTGATCGATAAATACGGCTATGTGCCGAATATGTCGGCGCGGAGCCTCTCCGCCCAGAATTCTCGGATCATTGCCCTGATGCTGCCGATCCAGATTGAGGAAGAAAAGCTGCAGGAGATTGCCCAGGTGGACCCCGCCGCGGCGGAATCGATCAAAAATACCCTTGCCGATTACTACAGCAGCGCGATGGTGGGCTATCTGGAGAGCAAATTGAAGCCGATGGGGTATTATACGATGCTGCGCTCTTTTTACCGGGCGGAAGAGGTGCTGGAATTGCAGCGCAACTGGAAGGTGGACGGGTGTATCCTGCTGATGCCCAAAATCAGCGACGCGGAAAATCGGATGATTCTCACCCAGTCCCAATGTCCGGTGGTTTTGATCGACCGGTTTTATCCGGATCTTCCGATGCTGTCGGTTGGAAGCGACGATTATCACGGCGGATATCTGGCGGCGCAGGAGTGCATCCGGTTTGGCCACCGGAAAATCGCGTTTGTTTCCACCGGCGCCCCCGAAGCGGTCCACTGCTCGACCATCATCCAAAACCGGTATGATGGGTATCTGGCGGCCCTCCGTGAAGCCTCGATTCCGGCAGAGGAAGAGCTCTTGCTGGGGTTTCACAGCAGCCTTTCCGGCGGGCGGAGCTGCGGGCGGTATATCCTTTCGCTGGAAAAAGAAAAGCGACCGACGGCGCTGGTCATGGCGTCGGACGCATTGGCCATCGGGGCGGTCGCGGCCCTGAAAGAGGGCGGGCTCCGGGTCCCGGAGGACATCTCGGTCATCGGGTACGATGACCTGCCGATGTCGGCGCTGATCGACCCGCCGCTGACGACCATTTCCCAGGATTTGGACGCCAAAGCTTCCGCTGCGGCGGCGCTGCTGAAGATGAAGATTGACAACCCGGAAATGGCGGGACGGCAGACGCTGCTGGATGTCAAACTGGCCCGGAGAAGCACGGTCGGGCCGGTACCGGCGGACTTCTGAGACGCATTTAAAGGCGGTATCCGCCACATAGGAGGCCCATTTGATCATGTCGAAGGAGGAGGAATCGGCCAGCTGCTGGAGCTGTTGGGAGACGGGGTCCTGGTAGAGGGTGTGGGCCTGGATTTCATGCCGCTGGAGGTAGCTGTATACCAGCTGCAAAAAATCCTGGTGCAGAAGCCGCAGCGCCGACCGGTCCATCCGTCCTTCTTTGGACAGCTTCCCCATATAATCCCGGAGGTAGCGCAGGATCCCGCTGCGGTCCTGCTGTTCCAGGTACTGCATCAGTTCACCGGAATCAGGCAGCTGCACCGGTGACGGCTCCTGTTCGGCCTGTTCTTCTGATAAGACCTCGCCGCTGTCCAAGTGGGCCTGCATTCGCTTTTCCAGCGCCTCCCGACGGGCGGGAAGGCTGGGGAGGAAGTCCGGGCGGCTGATGCAGACAAGCGGTTTGCCCCGGATGCCGGGGAAGTTGTCCGACCAGAACTGGATAAACATCCGGCTGCGTTTCTGAAGGATGTTTTCGTCCGTCTGGGAAAGGAGGGCAGCGTAATAGAAGGGACCGTCCTGGTAGTCGGTTGTGTGCTCGAGGGTAAATTCATCCAGGATGGCTTCGCAGGCCAGCCGCCGCAGGGAAAACCAGAAGGAAGCTGTGTCCCATTCCTTGGC
>DVHA01000139.1 GCA_018712425.1 Candidatus Faecivivens stercoravium
TTTCACCGCGCGCAGCGCCTTACCGCTGCACGCTCCCCGACCCGTCGCCGCCGGCGAGGGCCAGGATCTCCGCCTCGCTGGCCGCCGGGAAGTCCCCCTCGACCGAATGCTTGAAGGCGCAGGCGGCCGCCGCGAAGTCGACCGTCTGCTGGAGGGAGAACCCCTTCTGGATACCGGCGATAATCCCGGCTGCAAAGGCGTCCCCACTGCCTACCCGGTCGACGATGTGCATCGTATGCTGGGCGGAAAAGGCCGCCTCCCCGTCCTTCCAGAGGACCCCTTTAAACCGGTTGTCGCTGGCCGAAAGGCTGCGGCGCTGGGTCAGGGCGACCATCGGGATATGGTAACGGGCATTGACCCGCCGGGCAGCCTCGGACGCGCCCGCGGGGGTGAGGTTGGTGTCCTCCCGGGGGAGGTCGGATGTGTCGATTTCGAGGATGGTGCGGATATGCTCCTCGTTGGCGATCAGCAGGTCGACATACCCCATCAGCGGCTGCATCACCGCCTTTGCCTCCTCCACCGTCCACATCTTGCTGCGGTAGTTGAGGTCGCAGCTGACGGTAAGGCCCATCCCTTTCGCTGTCCGCACCGCCTCGAGGGATGCCGCCGCCATTTCGGGGCTGATGGCCGGGGTGATGCCGGAGAGGTGGAACCAGCCCGCCCCCTGGAAGATCGACTCCCAGTCAAAGTCGGACGCTTTCGCCTTTGCAATCGCCGAGCCCGCCCGGTCGTAGATGACCTTGGAAGCCCGCTCGGAGGCGCCGTTTTCGATAAAGTAAATCCCGATGCGGTCCCCCTGCCGGAGGATAGACCGGGTGTCGACCCCGAAGCCGCGGAGGGCGTTGACCGCCGCCTGCCCCATCTCGTGGGCCGGAAGGGCGGTGACAAAAGCGGCCTCCAGCCCGAACTGGGCAAGCCCCACCGCGACGTTTGCCTCCCCGCCGCCGTAGCAGACGTCCAGGCTCTTTGCCTGCACAAACCGCCCATGGGCCGGCGGTGAGAGCCGGAGCATGATTTCGCCGAATGTGACCGTGCGCATGGATACCCCTCCTTACTTCTGGGCGATGACGGCGTCAAACCCGCCGAGCTTGCAGCCGACTGTCTCCCCGTCCGAAACGGTCGGGATCCCCATCAGCCGTAAGTACGCCTCCATCCGCTTCAGGCTGCGGACGGTGATCTTAAGCCCCCCGCCGAAGCCGAAGGCCGCCTCCGCCGGGGAGACCTCCCCGGCCGCCGGCAGCCCCTCGGCCGTAAAGCCGTGGACCGCCCGGACCCCTTCTGCCGTCAGGGCAGCGATCCGGCCGAAATCCCCCGCTTCCACCGCGTCGGACGGCACCATAAAGCTCCCGCCGCAGCAGACCACCTTCCCAAACCCGAGGTAATCCCCGAGGTTTTTCAGGCCAATCCCGCCGGTCGGCATAAACCGCAGCCCGCCGTAGGGGGCGGCCATCGCCTTGATCGCTGCGACACCCCCCGACGCCTCCGCCGGGAAGAATTTGACAACCTCGAGCCCCAGCTCCAGCGCCTGTTCCAGGTCGGAAGGGGTGGCGCAGCCGGGGATGACGGGGTAGCCCTTCTCCTGGCAGTGGCGGACAACCCGCGGGTTTAACCCCGGCGAGACGATGAAGGAAGCCCCCGCCGCCATCGCCGCGTCCGCCTGTTCCGGGGTCAGGACCGTCCCGGCGCAGAGGAGCATCTCGGGGAAGGCCTCATGGATTTTCCCGATTGCCGCAGCCGCCGCCGGGGTGCGGAAGGTGATCTCCGCCGCCGGGAGCCCCCCTTCGCAGAGCGCCCGGGCGAGGCCGGGGGCCATCGCCGCGTCTTCAATCTTCACGACCGGCACAAGCCCAAGGGCATAAAGTGTCCCGGTTATCTTTTCCATTTCCATCGCTGTCATCCTCCTGTTTGCCGCATCTGAAAGACGGAACGGCGGTTTTATCCACTAACCTCCGTGTTTTTTAGGCTTCCCGGGCGACCCGCCGCATTCCGAAGACCGGCCTCCCACGGCCGGTCTCACGCGGTAGGAACGGGCATCCCACACCGCGTCGAACAGCGGGTCCAGGGCTCGCGAGAGTCCTGGCAGTTTCCAAAGGCAGAGCCTTTGGTCCATCCAAGGGAACCTTGGTCGCTGCCTTAAGGGCAGCGAAACCAATCTTCATGGCTTCAACAGAAACCCATTCTCGCGGGATTCCGCCTCCAATTCTACCTCTACTCTACCACAAAACCGCCGGAAAAGATAGTACGATTTTCCTCCCCTTCCGGATTTTTTTCAGCCGAGGGCGACGTCCAGCGCCATCATCAGCGTAAACCCCGCCGCGAAGAAAAGGGTCCCGGCGTTGAAATGCTTGCCGCCGGCCATCTCGGGGATCAGCTCCTCGACGACGACATAGACCATCGCCCCGGCAGCGAAGCTGAGGAGATAGGGCATTGCCGGGAGTAAAACCGCCGACGCCGCAATCGTAACGGCCGCCGCCACCGGCTCCACCGCCCCCGAGAGGACGCCGTTCAGGAAAGCCTTATGCTTCCCCATCCCTTCCGACCGGAGGGGCATCGAGACAATCGCTCCTTCGGGGAAGTTCTGGATGGCGATGCCGGCCGACAGGGCAAAAGCCTCGCTGAGGCCGATGCCGCCGCCCGACAAAAACCCGGCGTAAACCGCCCCCAGCGCCATCCCCTCGGGGATGTTGTGGAGCACCACCGCCAGCACCAGCATCGTCGTCCGCTTAA
>DVHA01000140.1 GCA_018712425.1 Candidatus Faecivivens stercoravium
CCCGGATCGAACAGCTGGAAAAGACTTTGGCTTCCCCGCCCCCACAGCCGGAAGCCAAAGTCCACCTGACCACCATCCACTCGGCCAAGGGGCTGGAATTTGACCATGTCCTGCTGCTGGACTGCATCGACGGCATCCTCCCCAACCGCCCGCCGAAAGGGGTAGAAGGGGAAGAAGCCAACCGCGCCTACTATGAGGAGATGCGTCTTTTCTATGTCGCCGCCACCCGCGCCCGGGAAACGCTGACCCTCTTTTACCCGGCGAAAAACGACCGCGGGCTCTCCCCCTCCCGGTTCCTGGCGAGCTTCCTGGACGAACCGGCCGAAAAGCCCCGGGGGAGCGTCTTCCGGCGGTTTTTCGAGAAGGTGGTCCCCTCCCGGTCGTTTAAGCCGGGCGACCGGGTTCTCCACAAGACCCTCGGCGCCGGGAAGGTCCGGCTGGTGCAGGGGGATACCGTGACCATCGACTTCCTTAAGGGTGAGGTGACCCTCTCCCTCTCCTACTGCCTGGAACAGGGGCTTTTGTCGGCGGAAAAATGACCCGTACCGGGGGATTCGTCCAATCTGTACAGAACTCCCTCTTTTCCTGCAAAATAGTTTGGCGGGAATTTTTTGCAGGACAAGAAAAATCATCTTGCAAAATCCTTCCTGCCGGTGTATAATATAAAACTGTAACAGGGAAAGCAGGCCCTGCCGTAAACCGGCGGAAAGGGCCAGAACCCTGTCCGAAAGGGCGGTTTTTGAGACAGTTTCCGGAAATGCGGGGGCCTATGGGGCATAACCCCGTTTTTTTCCGCCGGAAACGGTTTCAAAGCCCGCCCCCGGGACAGGAAAGACTCTGACAGAAAAAACCGTCTGTCCGTCAGATGTACCGTGTAGGAGGTTTGCGAGAGAAATGACCGATTATAAAGAGATGAACCGCGCAGAACTGGAGGCCGAGTCCGCCGCTTTGCGCAAAAGCTTTGAAGAGTATAAGAGCCTCGGGCTGAAGCTGGATATGTCCCGCGGCAAGCCCAGCCCCGAACAGCTCGACCTTTCGATGGGGATGCTCGACGTCCTCAAGAGCACCGATTCGATGATCCTCGAAAACGGGATGGACGCCCGCAACTACGGCCAGCTGGAAGGCATCCCCGAAGCCCGGCGGCTGTTCGCCGAGGTGATGGGGATCGATGAGGACGAGGTCTTCATCGGCGGCAACTCCTCCCTCAACATGATGTACGACGCCGTCTCCCGGGCGATGGTCTTCGGCTTCCCCGGCAGCGAAAAGCCCTGGGGCCAGCAGAAGAAGATCCGCTTCCTCTGCCCCGTCCCCGGCTATGACCGGCACTTCGGCATCTGCGAAGTATTCGGCATCCAGATGATCAATGTCCCGATGACCCCCGACGGCCCCGATATGACGCTGGTCGAGAGCTGGGTCAACAACGACGAGACGGTCAAGGGCATCTGGTGCGTCCCCCAGTACTCCAACCCCGACGGGATCACCTATTCGGACGAGACGGTCAGACGGTTTGCAAACCTTAAACCCGCCGCCAGCGATTTCCGCATCTTCTGGGACAACGCCTACTGCGTCCACCACCTCTCCGACGACCACCCGAAGCTGTTAAACCTGATGGACGAGTGCAAAAAGGTGGGCAGCGAGGATATGGTCATCATGTTCTGCTCCACCTCGAAAATCTCCTTCTCGGGCGCCGGCGTCGCGGCGATCGGGTGCAGCCGGCGGAATATGGAACAGCTCAAGCAGAAGGTCGCGATGCAGACCATCAGCTTTGATAAGCTTAACCAGCTCCGCCACGTCCGCTTCTTTAAGGACCTCCACGGGATTGAAGAGCATATGCTGAAGCACCGCGCCCTCTTAAAACCCCGCTTCCAGACGGTCATCGACACCTTCCACCGGGAACTGGACGGCTGCGGCATCGCCGCCTGGACCGAGCCCAAAGGCGGTTACTTCATCTCGGTCGACGTGATGGACGGCTGCGCCGCCCGGGTCATCGAGCTGTGCAAGGAGGCCGGCGTCACCCTGACCGGGGCCGGCTGCGCCTTCCCCTACCACAAGGACCCCCGCGACCGCAACATCCGCATCGCCCCCTCCTACCCCACCATCGACGAACTGAAAAAGGCTTCCGAAATCTTCACCGTCTGCTGCAAGCTGGCGGCGGTGGAAAAGCTGCTTCAGGAAGCGTAAGAATCGGCGCTGGCGTTAAAGTGACAAAAAAACGGGCGACGATCAGAAGTTTAGGATCAAACCCTTTTTAAAGGGTTTGCGGGAGTGGAGAGGGCAGAGCCCCGGCGTCCGGATAAAATCCGGACACCTGAAAAACCGCTTGCCGGCCATACGGCGTGGCCGGCATTTCCCGCAGGCGGGAAACCGCGCTTTTTCACAGGTTGTACGCTTCTTCTCCGTTGCAGTATATCGCCCGCTTTCCAGAAAAGCTGGTACCTCAGAAAATTGTGGTTTCGTGCTTTGCACGAAATGCGGGCCATGCCGTACGGCCCGCAAACAATTTTCTAAGGGCTGCGAAGCAGACCGGCGTGCAGCAGCACCCAAATAATACTAAAAAAGACTTTTTCGACAAACTGAAAGGCGCTGGGAACCGTTTTCCCGGCGCCTTTTTCTTTGGCACCCCGCTGTACGGCAGTACCGTCCCGCCTGTTTTTGATTTCCT
>DVHA01000141.1 GCA_018712425.1 Candidatus Faecivivens stercoravium
AAAGCTCCACGGTTCCACCCGGATTACAGTTCTGCCCTCCGGCAAAACGTCACTCATTTTAAGGGATAACGGCCCATCCGTCGCAGTTCACTGCGCCCTCCGGGGTGGTACGGTTTCCAAAGACACTCGAAAGCACTTTCAGCCGGCGGCGCTTCTCTCTTGACCAGTCTTTTGTCGGAACCCGCTTCCCCATCTGCGGTTTGTACCCTTATGATAGCACCGGGGAGGCGGGTTGTCAAGGGCGGAAGTGTAAATTTTTAGGGCGTTTCCCCTGCAAGCGCCATATATTCAGCATACCATTCCTCTACGAATTCCTGCAAGGGTTCCGCCATGGCATAGTTGGCATAATCGGCACTGATGTCCGACTCAGCCCGCTCAGCATAGGGGACGCGCAGTGTTTCGACAAAGCGGGTCAGCTCCTCCAGCGTAAAAGAAGCAGATTCCAGCGCCTCGGCGGGCGTATTGTAAAGCATCCAGAAGCCGGAATAGACCTCGCCGTCAGCCGCCGCGACAAAGGCGCTCTCTTTAGCACAAAAGAGGCTGTTGCGGGTATATGTGTCGCCGTCAAAGAGGGCGTCGACCATTGATTCGCTGAGGCTGAAAACAGCGGCATTCCCGCTGCTGCGGCGTTCTTCCCATTCGGCATCCGGAATAATATTATCCGCATATAACGCTTCAAATTCTTCGCGGGAAATATCGAAAAACTGAACCACATTATACAGTGTCTGCTGGTATTCCCTTCCATCCTGGTACCCAAGCGTTTCAGATTCCTGCCATTCAGAATAACGATCGGAAGTGCGGATATATTCGTATAAATCATCATCAAATTGAATATACGGCATAATCCACTGGAAACTGTAAGGCATTTCCAAGCCGGCCTTTTCTTCATCTGTCCAGTTCTCAAACAGGGCAAAATAGCGATTGATTTCCTCATCTATTCCCACTTCCGATGAAAGCTGATAATCCTGATCGGTACCATCTATCCACGGGCCAACTTCTGAAAAAACATCCGTCTCCGGCTCTGTCTCAACCCCCGGATTATTTTCGGCAGAATCAGAAACTTTTTCGCTTGAAGTTTCCATATTGGATATCTCAGACGAAACCTCAGAAGATGAAGATGAGACATCCATTCCCTTATCCAGCTCTGCCGCCGCACAGCCGGATAAAATGGTCAGCGACAGCAAGAGAATAAACAGGCGTTTCATAAAAAGTTTCCCTCCTTTTCTTTTATTATACATACCTGTCAAACCGATGTCCATCGCTCCACCAAAAGTTTACAATTGGACAAACAACCCGCCCTGCGCTATAATATAAGGAGATTTTTGCAGAAGAGGTGATTTCCATCGACATCCTGGACTATCTGGCGGAAAAAGGCATCCATCTGACCCCTGCCCAGCAGCAGGGCCTCTCTCTGTCGGAAGACCCGCTCCTGCTGCTGGCGGTGCCCGGTTCCGGCAAGACGACGGTGCTGGTCAGCCGGGTCGCCGCCCAGCTTTTAAGCGGCATCCCCTCCTCCCGGCTGTTAAACCTCACCTTCTCCCGGGAGTCGGCCAGGGACATGGCCGCCCGGTTCGCCGCCCTCTTCCCCGAACTGCCGCCGCCCCGGTTCTCGACCATCCATTCCCTCTGCTATTCGGTGCTGCGGGCCTACGCCGATTCCGCCGGGCGGGTGGTGCCGGCCCTCACCGGCTCGGGGGACGCCCCCACTTCCGGCCAGCTGCTCCGGCAGACCGGGATGGAGGCAGGATGCGGGTACATAGAGGACGAAGACCTTGAAGATCTCTTAAACCAGATCGGGCTCATCAAAAACCGGATGCTCCCGCCCGGTGAAATCGAGAGCCTTTCGGGGACTTTCCCCCTCCCCGACCTCTATAACCGCTACCAGGCCGCCAAGTCCAAACGGGGGCTGATGGATTACGACGACATCCTCCTCTACGCCCACACCTTCCTCGAAAAGCTGCCGGGGCTGAGGGACCGGTTCCGCCGCCGCTACCCGTATATCAACGTCGACGAGAGCCAGGACATCTCGCCGGTCCAGCTCTCGGTGCTGCGGCTGCTCTCCCCCGAAGGGAAGGGGCTGTTCATGGTCGGCGACGAAGACCAATCGATCTACGGCTTCCGCGGGGCCAGCCCCGAAGGGATTTTGCAGTTTACCCGCTATTTCCCCACCGGACAGGTCGTCCGGATGGAGGAAAATTTCCGCTCCCGGCCGGAAATTCTCGCCCGGTGCGGGCAGTTTATCGCCCTCTCCCCCGAGCGGTACGACAAGACCCTCCGCCCCTCCCGGGAGAGCCGGCCGGAGGCGGTCGCTGCCTTCCACCCCGAAAGCAGTTTGCAGGCGATGGAAAAGGTGCTGGAGGCGGTCTCCCGGCTGCAAGGGAGTGAAACGCTCGGCATCCTCTACCGGAATAACCTCTCGGCCTACCTGACCGCCGACCTGCTGCTGCGGGCGGAAATCCCGTTTACCGTCACCCCCTCCGGCCGCCGGCTGGAGCGCTACCACGTCCGGGACCTGATGGCGGTGATGCGGGCGGCGGAAGAACCGTACAGCCGGGAACGGCTTCTCGCCCTCTCCCCGCTGGACTTCGACCGGGGCGGGAACGAACGGGCGAGGCTCGCGGAAAACTGGGACGGGCGGGACCCGGTCTGGAAACTGCTGAGCGGTGTGGGCGGGGAAAAGACCGCCCGCCTCGGCCGGGTGATCGAGATGGTCCGGGGGCAGAAGCCGCTGGACGCCCTCCATATGATCGAGCGGCAGCTCCGGGTAGGCAAATACTTCCTCGCGAAAACCCTGTCGGGGGATGACCCGCCGGGGGCGCTGCGGGCGGCGGTGTTTAAAGAGCTCTGCGCCCGGGAGACGACCATCCCGGCCCTTCTCGCCCGGATCGAACAGCTGGAACAGACCTTGGCCGCCCCGCCGAAGCAGCCGGGAGCCAAAGTCCACCTGACCACCATCCACTCGGCCAAGGGGCTGGAGTTTGACCACGTCCTGCTACTCGACTGCATCGACGGCATCCTCCCCAGCCGCCCGCCGAAGGGGCTGGACAGCGAAGCGGCCAACCACGCCTACTACGAGGAGATGCGGCTTTTTTACGTCGCCGCCACCCGCGCCCGGGAGACGCTGACCCTCTTTTACCCGGCGAAAAACGACCGCGGGCTCTCCCCCTCCCGGTTCCTGGCGAGCTTCCTGGACGAACCGGCCGAAAAGCCCCGGGGGAGCGTCTTCCGG
>DVHA01000142.1 GCA_018712425.1 Candidatus Faecivivens stercoravium
TTTCATCCCCTGTTTCTTTCTTTTTTACAAATTTTATGATATAATATTTCTGAATGGAAATCTCCTGCCCGGGGCCGGGCAGGAGCAGAAAGGATGGCGTGGATGCCGGAAGAAAACGAAGCCCTGCGGTCGGATGAGCGGCTGACCGAAAGCGAATGGAAAGCCCTCACCGCCGACCGGGACAAGCTCTCGCCGATGATGCGGCAGTATTTTAAGATCAAGGACCAGCACGAGGGGTATATCCTCCTCTTTCGGCTGGGGGATTTTTATGAGATGTTTTTCGAGGACGCCCTCACCGTCTCCCGGGAGCTGGAACTGACCCTGACCGGGAAAAACTGCGGGCTCCCAAAGCGGGCGCCGATGTGCGGGATCCCCCACCAGGCGGCCGATACCTATATCCAGAAGCTGGTGGACAAGGGGTACAAGGTGGCGATCTGTGAACAGGTCGAGTCCCCCTTCCTCGCCAAAGGGGTCGTCAAACGGGAGGTCGTCCGGATTACCACCCCCGGCACCGTCATCGAAAGCACGATGCTGCCGGAGGGGGAAAACAACTACATCGGCTCGGTTTACCTCGCGGAAAAGGGGGTCGGGGTCTGCTTCGCCGACATCTCGACCGGGGAGATGCAGTTTGCCGAGTTTATAGACGCCGACCCCGCGAAAAGGCTCATCGACGAGCTCTCCCGGTTTTCCCCCCGGGAGCTGATCGGCAACCCCGCCGCCCTCGGGGATGGGCAGCTGTCGGTGTTTATCTCCCGGCGGCTGAACTGCGTCCAGGACGCCTGGCAGGAAGAGGACTACCGGGATGAGGCCTTTGTCCGGCAGATCCTCTCCCAATTCCGGGCGGCCTCCCTCTCCGACCTCGGGCTGGACGGGCGGGGGCTGGCGCTTAGGGCGGTCGGGAGCCTCCTTGCCTACCTCACCGAAACCCAGATGGAGGGCATCAAGCGGCTGACCTCTCTCACCTGCTATACCGGGGAGCAGTACCTCTCCCTCGACCTGACGGCCCGCCGGAACCTCGAGCTGACCGAGACGATGCGCAGCCGCGAGAAAAAAGGCTCGCTCCTCTGGGTCATCGACCGGACGAGGACGGCGATGGGCAAGCGGCTGATGCGCAAATACCTCGAGCAGCCGCTTTTAAACGTCGCCCATATCACGAAGCGCCAGGAGGCGGTGGCGGAACTCTATAATGAGACGGTCAAGCGGGGGGACCTGACCGACGGGCTTTCCGGCGTCTACGACCTCCAGCGGCTGATGACCAAAGTGGTCTACGGCACCGTCGGCCCCCGGGACCTCCTCTCCCTTGCGACGGCCGCCTCCCGCCTGCCGCAGATCAAAGAGGTGACCCGGACGCTGCGGGCCCCGAAACTCCGGGAGCTGGACCGGAAGGTCCACGAACTGACCGAGGTGCGGGAGCTGATTGAAAAGGCAATCGACCCCGACTGCCCGCCGACGATGAAGGACGGCGGGGTCATCCGCAAGGGGTATTCGGCCGAGCTGGACGAGATCACCGACCTGCGGGTGAACGCCAAAGGCTACCTCTCCAAAATGGAGGAGCGGGAAAAGGAAAAGACCGGTATCAAGACCCTCAAAATCGGCTACAACCGGGTATTCGGCTACTACATCGAGGTGTCCAGGTCGTTTATCGACCAGGTGCCGAAGGAGTGGATCCGCAAGCAGACGCTGGTGGGCGGCGAACGGTATATCACCGAGGAGCTAAAGGAACTGGAGAACCGGATGCTCTCGGCCACCGAACGGCAGCTGGCACTGGAGGCGGAACTGTTTGAATCGGTGCGGAAGGCGGTGCAGGAAAACCTTTCGGTGATCGAGGAGACCGCCTCTGCGGTGGCCGAGCTGGACGTGCTGGCGTCGCTGGCGGAGGTGGCGGTCCAGAACCGCTATATCCGCCCCGACATCACCCTTTCCGGCACCATCCACATCACCGGCGGCCGCCACCCGGTCGTCGAGCAGCTGGGGGCCGGGAGCGGCGCCGCCGGCCTGGGGGAGAGCACCGCTTTCATCCCGAACGACACCCTTTTAGACAACACCGCCAACAAGGTGGCGGTCATCACCGGCCCCAACATGGCCGGCAAGTCGACCTACATGCGGCAGGTGGCGCTGATCGTCATTCTGGCGCAGATGGGCTCTTTCGTCCCGGCGGATTCGGCCGAGATCTCGGTCTGCGACCGGATCTTCACCCGGGTCGGGGCCTCCGACGACCTGACCGCCGGCCAGTCGACCTTTATGGTCGAGATGAGCGAGGTGGCCTCCATCCTCCGCAGCGCCACCTCCCGCAGCCTTGTACTGCTGGACGAGATCGGGCGGGGGACCTCTACCTTCGACGGGATGAGCATCGCCCAGGCGGTCGTCGAGTACATCCTCAAAGAGAAGCGGCTCGGCTGCAAGACCCTCTTCGCGACCCACTACCACGAGCTGACGGCGCTGGAACGGGAATTCCCCGGGGTCGTCAACTACAACATCGCCGTCCGCCGCCGGGGGGACGACATCATCTTCCTGCGCAAGATCGTGCGGGGCGGGACGGATGATTCCTTCGGCATCGAGGTGGCCAAGCTGGCGGGCGTCCCCCAGAAGGTCATCCGCCGGGCAAAGGAAATCCTGGCCGGTTTGGAAGAAGGGGCGTCGATGGCGAGGGCGGCCGGGAAGGCGGAAGAACCTGAAATCCCCGATTTGCAGGTGTCGCTGGCCCAGCAGCAGGAGGAAAAGGCCATCCGGCAGCTGAAACAGGCCGACCTCGACTCGATGACGCCGCGGGACGCGCTGGAATTCCTTTATGAGCTGAAAAAGCTGATGATGTAAAAAAGGAGGAGCGGAATATGACCAAGCCGATACAGCCTAATGCCGCCGGCATTCCGCAGGAAGAGAATGGCGAATGGCTCTGGATGTCCAGGACGGCGGACGGGCTGGATCGGGAGGCTTTCCTGTCGGTTTTTAAGGAGTCTACCCTGGAAAACCTGCCGGGCTTTTATCCTGGCCTGCCGCAGCCCGAGGCACTCAGACGGTACGAAACCGAATTCTGGAATTATATCTGCGGCGATTTTCAAAAGGAAGGCGGCATACTGGCCATTCTGGGGGATGCCGGAGGTTACCGCGCCAGCGTGCGGCTTTACCCGCAGGGGGAAAACACCTACTACATCGAAGCGCTTGAAACCCGCCCCGACAGCCGCCGGATGGGGTATGGAAAGAGGCTGTACCGGCGGGTTATCGCCCGGCTGGAAGCGGCCGAAGGGGAAATCTGCCTCCGCGCCGACACCGGCAGGAACAACCGGGCGAGCATCGCCGCCCATCTTTCCGCCGGTTTCCGGCTGGCGCCGGAGGCCCCGGAGCATCCGGGCCGGGTCAATTTTATCTATCAGACCCGCTGACGGGGTTTTAAGTTAGAAAGGGAAAGGGTATATGCCGAAGATTAACGTCCTCCCCCGGGAGGTGGCCGAGCTGATCGCCGCCGGGGAGGTTATCGAACGGCCGGCTTCGATCGTCAAGGAGCTGGTCGAAAACGCGATCGACGCCGGTTCCACCGCCGTCACCGTCGAAATCCAGCACGGCGGGGTCAAATACCTGCGGGTGACCGACAACGGCTGCGGCATCGAGCGGGAGGACGCCCCGAAGGCCTTTATGCGCCACGCGACCAGCAAGGTGCGGGACGCCTCCGACCTCGATTCGATTGGGACGCTGGGGTTCAGGGGGGAGGCGCTGGCGTCCATCGCCGCCGTCGCCCACGTCGAGATGATGACCAAGGTGAGGGGGGCGGCCGCCGGGACGCTGGTGCAGGTGAGCGGCTCGGAGGTGGTGGGCGTCTCGGACGCCGGCTGCCCCGACGGGACGACGATCGTCGTGCGGGACGTCTTCTATAACGTCCCGGCCCGGCTTAAGTTCCTCAAAAAGGACGCGACCGAGTCGGGGGCAGTGGCCTCGATCGTCGACAAAATCGCCCTCTCCCACCCGGAGATCTCCTTCTCCTTCATCCGGGACGGCAAGCAGGTCTACCGCACCCCCGGCAACGGCGACCTGATGGGGGCGGTCTACACCGTCCTCGGGCGGGATTTCGCCAAGGGGATGCTGCCGGTCGACTATTCCTCCGGCGGGGTCAGGGTCAGCGGCTTTATCTGCCGCCCGGCGGCGGCCCGTTCGAACCGGTCGATGGAGCACTTTTTCGTCAACGGCCGGTACACCCGCACCCGCACCTGCGGGGTCGCGCTGGAAGAGGGTTACCGGGGGGCGCTGATGGTGGGGAAGTTCCCCTCCTGCGTGCTGATGCTCTCGATGCCCTGTGAGCTGGTGGATGTTAACGTCCACCCGGCCAAGATCGAGGTGCGGTTCCAGAGTGAGAAGGCGGTCTTTGACGCCGTCTATTTCGCCGTCAAATCGACCCTTCTAAAGGACGGGGAACTGGCTCCGAAGCCCGCGTCCCATAACACCGCCTCGCCGGTCACCTCCCCCTTCGCCGGACGGACCGAGGGGGAACAGGTCCCGCTGCCGAAGCGGGATGCCCCCGCTTTTGCCGAGATGTCGGCGGCGGAGTTTAAGGCCCGCTTCCAGCCGGAAAAGAAGCCGGAGGAAAAGCCCGGCGCGAAGGTGCAGCTGCGGGAAGAGTGGCTGCCGCCGAAGCGGCGGGAGGTGAGCCTCGACGTCGAGCCGGACCCGCAGGATTTCCCCGACCTCCCCGGCCGGCCGGAAGAAAAGCGGAAGGCCGCGGAGGCAAAGCGGCCGCCCGAACCGGAAGAGGAAGAACAGCCGGTGCTCCCTGCCTTCGGGAAAGAGAAGATAGCGTCGCCGGTCGCCTACCGGGTAGGGGTGTCGGCCGACCCGGCGCTGAACGTGGAATTTGACGAGGAGGCGGACGGCGGGCCGGAAGCGGATGAAACGCCCGCTGTCCAGCCGCCGGAACCGGAGACCGTCCCGGAACCGGCCAAACCGGCGCCGCCGCCCGTGACCGTCTTCGGGGAGGTCTTTTCGACCTACATCCTCTGCCAGATCGGGGAGGAGTTCGTGCTGAT
>DVHA01000143.1 GCA_018712425.1 Candidatus Faecivivens stercoravium
TAACCGGTTGCTGTCATCTCCAGCATAGCATACCGGGGGAATTTTGTCAATATATTATACAAAAAATAGTTTATTTATTTTTGCATCTCTTCTTTTCCCCTATCCACATAAAACCCCCGTCCCCCGCATACTCTCTGGTAACAACGCCGTCCCAGACGGCCGGACATCGGAGGGGATCAGAGTGCATGATGTAAGCTATGGGGATTTTCACGGCGCGGGGCCGGAGCGGTGCGTCGAGCTGGCGCGGTATATGCTGGAGAAAAAGACGACGGTGCGGGACGCCTCCCGGCAGTTCGGGGTATCCAAGTCGACGGTCCATAAGGATGTGACCGTCCGGCTGCGGCAGGTCAGCCCCAGCCTCTACCAGGAGGTGCGGCAGCTGCTCGACCTCAACAAACAGGAACGCCACATCCGGGGCGGCCTCGCCACCCGCCGCAAGTACGCCCGCCGCCGTTCCGAGGCGTCCGGCCAACCGTCAGAGAAAAACGCCCCATAAACGCAAAATAAGCAGGCCGGGCAATTACCCAGCCTGCTCTTTTACGCAACGGCTATCATTTTACAGCCCTGAATCCGGCGCTGGCGTCAAAACCACGAAAAAACGTGCGGCATCAGAAGTTTAGGGTCCAGCCCTTTTTAAAGGGCTGGCGAGAATCCAAGGAGCAGAGCTCCTTGGCAGGCGCCAACCTCCCGTACTTCCGAAGCTGCCCACAGCTGCTGCACCCATAACGAAGCGTGCGCAGCACCCAAAAAATAATCCAAAAAGGATAAACCCGTTACTTCCCTGCCTCCGCCAGCAGCTCCTCAACCTCCTGCCGGCCAGGCATCGCCGGGATGGCCCCCGAGCGGGAGGTGGTGACCGAGGCGGCATAGTTTGCAAACCGCAGGATCTTTTCCAGCTCCGGCACCGTGACCTTTTCCGGGTCGGGGAGTTTGGCCAGCTCGCAGAGCACCGCCCCGAAGAAAGTATCCCCCGCGCCGTTGGTGTCGGCGACCGTCACCTGCCGGCCGGAGATATGGCCGGTGCTGGCGCCCATCCGGTAGAAGACCCCGTCGGCCCCCAGCGTAATCAGGACAAGGAAGGGGCCCATTTCGGTCAGGGCTGCCGACCCCTGGGAGAGGTTGCCCGACCCGGAGAGCAGGACCATCTCCTCATCCGAGACCTTCAGGATGTCGCAGAGGGGGACCGCCGCCTTCATCTCGGCGACCGCCGTCTTTTCATCCGGCCAGAGGGGCGGACGGTAGTTGGGGTCGTAGGAAATGAGGTTCCCCGCCTGTTTCGCGATCTCCACCGCCGCGAGGGTGGCGCTCCGCTCCGGCTCCGCCGTCAGGCTAACCGAGCCGAAGTGCAGGATCTTCGCCCCCTCAATCATCTCCCGCGGGAGGTGTTCCGGCGAAAGGGTGATGTCCGCCCCGGGGTTGCGGAGGAAGGTGAAATCCCGCTCCCCGTTCTCGTCCAGCGATACCATGGCGATGGTCGTGGGGACTGCCTTGTCGACAGACATCCCGGATACGTCAACACCGCTTGCCTCCAGCACCTCCCGCAGCCCTTCCCCAAGGGGATCGGGCCCGGTGCGGCCGATAAAGGCGGCCTTCGCCCCCAGTTTCGAGGCGGCCACCGCCACATTGGCCGGCGCGCCGCCAGGGTTCGCCGCGAACACCGACGAACCGGCCTCGGTTTTACCGGTTTCGGTCATGTCGATCAGCACCTCGCCGACCGCCACCAGATCGTACTTCTTTTCCATCGTTCCACTCCCCTTTTCAGTCCGACTGCGGGTATCTTATCGGCTGCGGAAGCTCTGCCGCCGCTGGCGCACCTCGATGAGCGACTTGTTCAGCTGCTCGTCGACCTGGGCCAGCATACTGTCGGCGTACTCCATCGCCGCCTTTTTCAGTTCCCTCGACTGGAGCTGGGCGGTCGACATGATCTCATTGGCCTTCATCTGGGCCTGCTTGACGATCTCGTCGTGGTCGACCAGCTTCCGGGCCCGCTCCTCGGCGACCCGGGTGGTCATCTCCGCCTCTTTCTTCGCGGTCTCGAGGATGTTGCTGCGGTCGGCGACGATCCGTCTGGCGTCCTCCAGCTCACGGGGCAGCTGGCTCCGCAAATCCGCCAGCATATCGAGAAACTGCTCCTGGTCGATCAGCACCTTGCCGTGGGTCATCGGGAAGATCTTCGCCGAATCGACGATCCCCTCCATCATCCCCAGGATGCTGTCAACCGTATTGTCCATCTTTTCCATACCTGAACCATTCCTTTCGGGTGTGCCGTCACGTAAACTGTTCCCGGCGCCTTTCCCCCGGCGCCAACCCCTCTTCTCTCTTACAGCTTAGGCGACAGCCGGTTTTGGATCTCCTGCAATATCGAATCGGGCACAAACCCGCTGATGTCCCCGCCGAAGTGGGCAATCTGCTTGACCAGGCTGGAGCTTAAATACATGTGTTCCGCCCCCGCCGCGAGGAAGATTGTCTCGGCGCCCTCATACAGCTTTTTGTTGGCGAGCGCCATCTGAAATTCATATTCAAAGTCGGACATCGCCCGCAGGCCCTTGACGATTGCGCAATCGCCGAGCCCCCTCAGGTAGTCGACCAGCAGGCCGTCAAAGCTGTCGACCCGCACATTCGGCAGGTGGGCGGTGGCTTTCCGGGCCAGCTCGACCCGCTCTTCCAGTGTAAAGGCGGAATGCTTTGCAGCATTGACCGACACCAGCACCACGACGCTGCCAAAAAGTTTAGAAGCCCGGCTGATAATATCGAGATGCCCCATCGTAATGGGGTCGAAGCTCCCCGGGCAGACTGCTGTCTTCAAGTCAAAGTCCCCTTCCGAAACCGTCACGCGCGGCTTTCTGCATGGGTATAGGTGGTGACAAAGGTCTTGCCGTAGCGGTAGTCCTTCACTTTTGTAAGGCCGCCGATTTCATCCGGCAGCGGCTCCTCTTTTGCGTGCTCAAAGAGGACAAGCCCCTCTTCCGAAAGCGCCCGCCCCAGCAGCGGCAGCAGCTTTTCCCCGTAGCCCTTGTTGTAGGGCGGGTCGAGGAAGATGAAATCGAAGGTCTCGCCCGTCCGCTGGAGGAAGGATTCGGCCCCGTCCATCACCACCTGGGCGTTTGCCGCAAGGCCGGTCGTCTGGAGGTTTTTGCGGACCACCTGCAAGGACGCCCGCGACTGGTCGACAAAGACCACCCGGCTGGCGCCGCGGGAGAGGGCCTCAATGCCCATCTGGCCGGAACCGGCAAAGATGTCGGCGATTTTCGCGCCGGGAAGGCGGAAGTGGATGATGCTGAAAACCGCCTCTTTGACGATCTCGGTCGTCGGGCGGACGTCGAGCCCTTCCAGGGTCTCCAGTTTTCGCCCGCGGGCGGATCCTGTAATCACTCTCATGCGGATTCCCTTTCCTTAAATCTATAGGGTGAAACCCCGTCCTGAAAACGGGCGGGAGATTGTTCAAAATAATTTTTTAAGTATGTTTTTGGTGCTGCGCACGCTTCGTTATCAGTGGCGAAACCGTGGCCAGCTTCGGAAGTACGGGAAGTAGGTGCCTGCCAAGGAGCTCTGCTCCTTGGATTCTCGCAAACCCTTTAAAAAGGGTTTGATCCTAAACTTCTAATGCCGCACGTTTCTTCGTAACTTTAGTGCCAGCGCCGGTTGTTACGTCTTTTGGGAATTTTTCCGGCCCCGTTTCCCTGTCCCGGCGCTGACGCTCATCGTCAGCCCCAGCGACAGAAGGGTCACCGCCAGCGAGCTCCCCCCCTGGCTGAAGAGCGGGAGGGTGATGCCGATAACCGGCAGAAGCCCCATCACCATCCCGGCGTTTAGTGCCATCTGGAAAAAGACCATCGCGAAAACGCCGGCGCAGATGCTCATCCCGAGAAAATCCCGGGAGGACCGGGCATTCAGCAGTATTTTACCACAAATCGCCGTCAATAGCAAGAGGGCGGCGGCGGTACCGGCAAACCCCAGCGCCTGGCCGATATGGCTGAGCACCAGGTCGTTTTCAATCGCGTAGACATACTGGAAAGAGTCGGAAAAAAGCCCCTTCCCGAACGCCTGGCCGGAACCGAGGATCCGCCTGCCCAAAAGCTGCTGGTAGGCGTCCCCCAGCGCCGCGCTCTCGAGGTCCGCCAGCACCAGGAACCGGTTTTTGATATAGTCGGGCAGCAGCCCCGAAAACCAGACCACCGGCGCCGCCACGGCGATCACCCCCGCCCCGGCCGCGATATACTTCCAGGAGATGCCGGAGGCGAAGACCATCGCCGCGAAGATGAAAAAGAAGATAAGGGCACTCCCCATATCCCCCTGCAAAAAGATGAGGATACATCCGGCCGCCCCGTGGAGGCAGAGAAGGAGCACCTCCCGAGGGTGGTCCAGCCGGTCGGACACCCGGTCAAGGTGCCAGGCGAGCGTCAGGATAAAGGAAAACTTGAAAAATTCCCCCGGCTGCACCGAAAAGGGCCCCAGCCGCAGCCAGGCGCTGTCGTCCGACCCCTCCGGCCGGTAGACGACCGGGAGGTTTGTGAAGGTGAGGAGGGTGAGCCCCAGCGTCACCGGCAGGTGGAACTTCCACCCCGCCGCCAGCCGCCGGTAGTCCAGTTCGGACATCAGGAGCATCAGGATAAACCCGGCCCCCGCCGTCACCAGCTGGGTCAGCAGCGCCCGGCGGGTGACAAACCCCGCCCGGTACTCGGAGTACTGGATGAGGCAGCCGAAGAGGACCGCCGCCGCCGTCAAAAGCGCCAGCGTTTTATCCAGCCTGCGGAAGCTTCCCCGCAGGCGCTTGCCGCCTTCCGCCATAGCCGCCTCCCCATTCCATAAACCTATATTTGTTTCATTATAGTATATTTTCG
>DVHA01000144.1 GCA_018712425.1 Candidatus Faecivivens stercoravium
GGGATGCAAAGCATCCCTATCGCAATCAAAGATTGCGACCCGCTTCGCTAAGGGTTCCCCTTGGATGGGACCAAGTTTCACTTGGATGGACCAGGACTCTAGCGAGCCCTGGACCCGCTGTCCGACGCGGCGTGAGATGCCCGTACCTCACGTGTGAGACCGGCCGTGGGAGGCCGGTCTTCGGACGTTCATGTGTCGCTCGGTGGGCGAGAAAGCTGCGACGGAAGTTAATTTCCGACGTTCACACCTTCACCGGCTTGACCATCATGGACGGGATGGTCGCCTCAACGAGGGAGCCGCTGACGACGGCAGTCCCGTCCAGCGTCACCGAGGCGGTGCCGGCGGCCGCGGCGAAGAGGGCGGCGTCCTTCGGGTCGCGGCCCTGTTCCAGGGCGTAGACGAAGGAAGCCAGCGTCGTGTCCCCGGCGCCGATGGTCGAGCGGACCTCGACCGGGGTCGGGATGACCCGGGTGCCGCCGCCGGAGCCGACATAAAGGAGCCCCTTCCCCCCGAGGGAAACCAGCACATGGGTGACACTCCCGGCCAGCACCCGGGCGAACTTGATGATCGACTGCTCGGTCCGCAGGTCGGTGCCGCACATCGCCCGGAATTCCGGAAGGTTGGGCTTGATGAGGAAGGGCTGGATCTCCTGCATGTCCTCCAGCTTGAAGACGGCGGTATCCAGCGCCACCTCGACGTTCTCCCGCTTGAGGGAGAGGATGAAGGATTTATACCCCTCGACGGTGATGCCGGGCGGGAGGGAACCGGCGAAGATCAACAGGCACCGGCCGGCGCCGTCGATCTCCGAGAGGATCTTGTCCTTTAACTCGTGCATCGCCCGGGCCGGGACCGGGCAGCCGGCGCGGTTGACCTTTAAGACCCGTTTGTCCGGGATAACCAGCGTCAGGTTCTCCCGGACGGAACCGGGGATCTGGATAAAGTCGAAATCGACCCCGTCCTCCCGCAGGAGGGTGCTGAAGGTCTGCAAATTGTCGCTCCCGGCGACCCCGAGGCAGCGGCAGCCCTCGTAGCCGTAGGAGGCCAGCACCCGGGAGATGTTGACCGCCTTGCCGCCGGCGTACACCTTTTCATCGGACGTCTTGTTCGGTTCGGTAAAATCCAGGGTGCGCACCCACAGCGTGACGTCCATCGCCGGGTTTAACGACACCGTGATAATCCGGTTAAATAGCTTTCCCAAAAGATAACCCCCTTCTGGCGGGAGGGCTTTAGTCTGCGCGCTTGCGGACCTGGGTCCCCTGCCTGGTTTCCTTGACTTCATACCCTTTGGCCTCGATCTCTGCCCGCAGCTCGTCGGCCTTTGCAAAATCTTTCGCCTTCCGGGCCGCGGCTCTCGCGTCGACGAGGGCCTGGACATCGGCCGGGATGGCTTCTTCCGCCTTCTTTCCATAGACCAGCCCCAGGACGCCGGTGAGGGTGTCAAAGAGCTCCTTCATCGCCGTCAGCTTTTCCTTCGGGAGCGGATTTTCCTTCAGGACGGTGTTGATCTCCCGCGCCAGCTCGAAGACGACCGAAAGGGCGTCGGCGGTGTTGAGGTCGTCGTCCATATAGCTGTTGAAGCGGTCCTGGTAGCTCTGGAGGGACGCCCGGGCGGCGTCATCAAACGGGGCGGAAACCGCGTGGGGCAGGGCCGCCTCGAGGGCGTCCTTGCAGTTGTGGAGCCGCTCAAGGCTCGCGACGCACTGGTCCATCACGTCGGAGGAGTAGTTGATCGGGCTGCGGTAGTGGGACTGGAGCATCAGGTAGCGGATCGGCTCATAGCCGTAGACCCCGGCGACGTCCCGGACGGTGAAGAAGTTATTTAAGGACTTGCTCATCTTGACCTTGTCGACGGTGATAAAGCCGTTGTGCATCCAATAGTGGGCGAATGGCTTGCCGTTGGCCGCTTCCGACTGGGCGATTTCGTTTTCGTGGTGGGGGAAGATAAGGTCCTCGCCGCCGCAGTGGATGTCGATGGTGTCGCCGAGGATGCTCTTCGCCATCGTCGAGCACTCGATGTGCCAGCCGGGCCGCCCCTCCGACCAGGGGGAGGGCCAGTGGGGTTCGCCGGGCTTCGCCGCCTTCCAGAGGGCAAAGTCGGCGGGGTGTTCCTTCATGTCCCCCACTTCAATCCGGGCGCCGGCTTCCAGGTCGGCAAGCGGCTGGTGGGAGAGCTTGCCGTATTCGGGGAAGGCGTGGGTGCGGTAGTAGACATCGCCGCCCACTTCGTAGGCAAAGCCCTTGTCTACCAGGGTCTGGATGAAGGCGACAATCTCATTCATCATCCGGGTGACCTGGGGGTGGTAATCGGCCGGCATGACGTTTAAACCGGCGGCGTCCTTTTTATATTCGGCGATGTACCGCTCGGAGATGACCGACGAGTCGACCCCCTCTTCGTTCGCCTTGCGGATGATCTTGTCGTCGACGTCGGTGAAGTTCTGGACATAGGTGACCTTATATCCCCGGTAGGTCAGGTACCGGCGGAGGGTGTCGAAGACGCAGATCGGGCGGGCGTTACCCAGGTGGATGAGGTTGTAGACGGTCGGCCCGCAGGCGTAGATCGAAACCTCTCCGGGGCGGAGGGTATTCAAGTCTTCTTCCCGGCGGGTCATGGTGTTGTATATCTTCATTTTATGGCATTCCTTTCTTACGGTTTTGCCGTTATTTTCTTTTTTAGATTATTTTTTGGTGCTATGCACCCTTCGCTACAGGCGGAGAAGCTGTGGATAGCTTCGGAAGTACGGAAAATGAGCGCCTGGGAAAGGGCTCTGCCCTCTCCACTCCCGCGATTTTTTGAAAAAAATCGAGTAAAACTTTTCAATCTTCGCCCGTTTCTTCGCGATTTCAGCGCCAGCACCGATTCTCACGTTTTTTCCGATGCGCTGCCGCCATTTTCCCGCAGCCGCCGGTTTTCCTCCTCCAGCCGGCCGACCCGTTCGGTCAGGGCTTCCAGCTGCTTCTGAAGGGCGGTGAACTCCATCCCGACCGGGTCGGGCATGTGAATCTGGTCAAGGTCGGGGGTGACCCGGACACCGTCCAGCTTGACGACCTGGGCGGGGACGCCGACGGCGGTGGCGTTGGGCGGGATCTCCTTGAGGACAACCGCACCGGCGGCAATCTTGGAGTTATCGCCGATGGTAAAAGGGCCGAGGACCTTGGCCCCCGAGCCGACGGTGACGTTTTTCCCAAGGGTCGGGTGGCGTTTACCGGTGTCTTTGCCGGTGCCGCCCAGCGTCACCCCCTGGTAGAGGGTGCAGCCGTCGCCCACCTCGGCGGTTTCGCCGATGACGATGCCGCAGCCGTGGTCGATGAACACCCCGGTCCCGATTTTGGCGCCGGGGTGGATCTCGACGCCGGTGCGGAATTTGGCGTACTGGGAAATCCAGCGGGCGAGGAAAAAGTGCTTGTGGTTATA
>DVHA01000145.1 GCA_018712425.1 Candidatus Faecivivens stercoravium
GTCGGACAGCGGGTCCAGGGCTCGCTAGAGTCCTGGTCCATCCAAGTGAAACTTGGTCCCATCCAAGGGGAACCCTTAGCGAAGCGGGTCGCAATCTTTGATTGCGATAGGGATGCTTTGCATCCCTGCGCTGACCATAAGGGCAGCGAAATCAACATTCAATGCCCTAAAGACGGAAGTTGCTTTCCGCTTCCCCTAAAAGATTTTTATAACCGAACATGAGGTTGCGCCTCCGCCGGCGGCCGTGGTATAATCGGCTTGTCGGAAACGAAAGGAGGTGCTCCCCTATGAATCGGGAAAACAAACGGATCCGGCTGGAAAAAGGGTACTACCGCAGCCATGCCTGCTTAAAGCCCTTCACCTGCAAAGTCTGCGGCCGGGAGGTCGTGCCGGAAGGGGCGGGGAGCGAGCACCGCAACCACTGCCCCAACTGCCTGTCCAGCCTCCACCTGGACACCCGCCCGGGGGACCGGGCGGCCGATTGCGGCGGCATCATGGACCCCGTCGGGGTCTGGGTGCGCAAGAACGGCGAATGGGCGGTGATCCACCGCTGCCGCCGATGCGGGAGCTTCAGTTCCAACCGCCTGGCGGCCGACGACAACCCGCTGATGCTGATGTCGATCGCCCTCCGCCCGCTGTCCAGCCCGCCTTTCCCGCTGATGAAGCTGCGGGAGATGGCCGAGGCGCTGGGAAGCGCCGGGGAATTTAAATTCCAGCCGGAAACAGAAAAAGATTAACCATCATGCTTACCAAATAGAAGGAGTGAGGGCATTTTGATGTACGCCTCGCGTATCGCTGCATAACGGGAGCCGTTAGCAGCTTATTTTAAAGCAATAACCTGTCGCTGCGCGGCTTCCGGGAAAGGCATACACCCTGACCCAGAATAGGAAGTGCAGCATGGAATATATCAAAGCGGAAACCGTCCTGCCGCCGGAGCTCCTCCGGGAGGTGCAGCGGTATGTGGACGGCCGCATCCTCTACATCCCCCGCGCCGCCGGCGCCCGCCGCGGCTGGGGCGAAAAGACCGCCGCCCGGGAGACCCTGCGGGCGCGGGACGAGGCTATCTACCGGGATTACCGGCAGGGCCTGCCAGCAGACCAACTGGCCGAGAAATATTTCCTCTCCCGCAAGAGCATTGAGCGGATTGTCACCCGGATGCGCCGGGAGAAACAAGATGGATAGATCAAAGCCCCTCGCCGTCATGGCAAGGGGCTTTCAGCTTGTTGAAAAAGTCTTTTTTGAGTATTTTTTGGGTGCTGTGCACGCTTCGTTATCAGTGGCAAAACTGTGGACAGCTTCGGAAGTACGGAAAGTGATCACCTGGGAAGGGGCTCTGCCCCTTCCAGTCCCGCGATTTTTTGAAAAAAATCGAGTAAAACTTTTAATTCTTCGCACGTTTCTTCGTAATTATAACGTCGGAGCCGATTCTTACGTTTCCGCCAAACTTATTTTTCGACAGTCAGAAAGCCCCTTACCGTCATGGCAAGGGGCTTTCGCCGTATCCGGCCGTTTAATAATCAGAAATACCGGTACATATCCTCGTTCGGGCAGTAGACCACCGGCAGGCCGGGCGCCAGCTCCCGCAGCCAGTTCACCGCGTACTTCATCCCCAGCTCCTCCATGTTGAAGTGGCCGAGGTGGAGGCAGGCCTTGTTCAGCCCCAGCTGCCCCGCGTCCTTAAAGTAGCAGGGCACCTCCCAGTCGATGATCTCGCCGGGAATCAACAGGTCGATCTTCTCCCGTTCGATCGCCTCGATCAGCTTCTGCTGGTTTGGGAAGAGGTGGGCGGCGAGGGCCGCTTTGCGGACGATCGTCCCGGGGTTGCCGGTGAAACGGACCGCTTTCAGCCCCAGCTTTTCCTTAAACATCGCGGCGATTTTCGCCACCGGGATGTCCGGCAAAGTCAGCGTCCGGATGAGCGGCTGTCCGGGGTCGGTGGGGACGTCCAGCGGTTGGTCGAGGTAGGACAGCCACCCCAGTTCGGCAAACAGCCCGTAAAAAATCCCGTCGGGGACGTGGGCGTGGATCCGGTCGTGGTCGCGGAAGAGGACGATGCCGTACGCATCGAGTAGCGCCATCTTTTTTTCGGCCGTTTCGTTGCCCCGGAGCCAGTCCAGCGGGTCCATATGGCCGTAGAAGGACGGTTCATGCACTACCAGCAGGTTGCACCCCGCCTCCCCGGCCGCCCGGATGACGTCGGGGGAGGGGTAGATGGCTGAGGCGACGCCGGTGCATTCCCGGGAAGTGTCGCCGTATTTGACGGTATCGCAGGTCGTGGCGAGTTTTTCGCCGAGGTCGGGGTGGTAGGCGATGATCTTGTCGATCACTTGCTGGATGGTCATAAAGGTACCTCCTCATGTTGTTTTATGCCTGTAAAATGCCGTTTCGGGCAATTTTAACCATTTTTATTATAACGCCTCTTCCTCAAATTGGAAAGGGAGGATTTTCGGTTTCATTCGGACGATCTTCTGAAATGGAATGACGCCGTCCGTCTGCATGGAAATCAAATTTGGCTGTATTGCTTTTGAATCCCGCCGAGCGACGAACCAACTTCCGAAGACCGGCCTCCCACGGCCGGTCTCATGTTGTAGGTACGGGTGACACGGCCGCGTCGGACAGCGGGTCCAGGGCTCGCTAGAGTCCTGGTCCATCCAAGTGAAACTTGGTCCCATCCAAGGGGAACCCTTAGCGAAGCGGGTCGCAATCTTTGATTGCGATAGGGATGCTTTGCATCCC
>DVHA01000146.1 GCA_018712425.1 Candidatus Faecivivens stercoravium
ACCGCCTCTTTTATCGTCCGCCACCTCTTCGAAGGGCTGACCGTCCAGACGCCGGACGGCATCGCCCCCGGCGCCGCCGAAAGCTGGACGGTTTCCGCCGACGGCCTCACCTACACCTTCACCCTCCGGCCGGACGCCAGCTGGGCGGACGGGGAGCCGGTGACAGCGGACGATTTTGTCTTCGCTTTTACCCGCCTCTTCGACCCGTCAACCGGGAGCGAAGCGGCGGCGGACTACCTCGCCATTTCCGGCGCGTCCGAGCGTCTGGCGGGGGAGGAGGTCCCGATCGGCGTTAGGGCGGAAGGGGCGGATACCGTCGTTTTCACCCTCCGCGCCCCCGACCGGGAATTCCTCTCCCTCCTGTCGCTGCCGGCGGCCTCCCCCTGCCGGGAGGACTTTTTCCGGGAGACCCACGGCCGCTACGGCCTTTCGCTTGGGGATATCCTCGGCAACGGCCGGTTTATCCTCTCCACCTGGGACGGGGAGTACATCCGCCTGCGGGGCAGGGGGGAGGACGAGGGGACGGTCATCCGGCTGGAGCCGGGGGCGGAAGCCACCGTCTATTGGGAAGAAGCGGAGGCGGGGGACTATACCCGGGTCTACGGCATCCTCTTTAACCAGTCGGTGCCGCTCTTTTCGAGCGAAGCGGTCCGGCAGGCCCTCGCCGCCGACCTCCCGGAATCGGTCTCCCGGCCGGAAACCGCCCTTTCGCCCGGGCTGCGGGAAGGGCTGGGGACAGTTAAACTGCCGGAATTTGCCATTGATACCGCCCTCTACCGCTCCGGCGCCGCCGGAAACGAGACCGAGGGTTTGACCGTCCTCCTGCCGGAAAACGAGGAACTCTCCCGCCTTTTCTCCGATGTTGCCCAGCTCTGGCAGCGGGACTTCGGCCTCTACCTCGCGGTCGAGACGCTGCCGGAGGCGGAGCTGATGGAGCGGGTCGAGGCGGGGGATTACGACTGCGCGGTCCTTTCCCTCCCGGCGGACTTCGCCGGCCCCGGCCGGGCATTGGAGATGGCCGCCGCCCTTGGGCAGATGGAAGAGGGGGCTTATCAGTCCCTTTTGTCCGAAGCCCGGCAGAATGACGGTAAAGCGGATTCCCTTTACACCGAGGCGGAACAGCTCTTCCTTGATTCCGGCGCGTTTATCCCCCTGATGACGGCGTCTTTCACCCTCCAAACGGGTGGTTTTCCGGCGGTTTCGCTGGCAAATGGGGCAATTTCCTTTTCCGGCGGGTGAAATCTGCGGTTTCCGGTGAAAATTGGAAGAAACCCCTTTACAAACGCCGCCGGGTATGCTATAATACCTTCGTTGCCGCACATATGGTTCCGCGGAGTACGCCTCTTTGAGGAATCACCCTTCCCCTGACTATGGTGCCGGCAAGAAATTTTTAAAGAGGTGAATGTATCATGATGAGAAAAGAAGAAAAGACCGAAATCATTAAGTCGAACGCGCTGCACGAGGGCGACACCGGTTCCCCCGAAGTCCAGATCGCGATCCTCACCAGACGGATCAACGACCTGACCGAGCATCTGAAGACCAACAAGAACGACCACCACAGCCGCCGCGGCCTTCTGAAGATGGTCGGCCGCCGCCGCAACCTGCTGGGCTATCTCCAGAAGAACGACATCGAACGGTACCGCGCGATTGTTGCGAAACTCGGGCTCCGCAAGTAATCTTTTGACCGCAAAGGCAGATGGGGGTCCCCGTCTGCCTTTTGGTATATCCGCACGTTTCACCCGCGACTTGGGACGGGACCGCCGGCTTCTGTGCTGTTTAGCATTAAATCGTACATCTGGTTACCGGATGCAGGATTTATTGCTAAGCTCCGGCGCCCGCGGGTCTCCGTCCTTGATAAGGAGGCTTACCATGGCACACACTGTCCACACCTTCAAGACCACCTTCGCCGGCGAAGAACTGGTTGTCGAAAGCGGCCGCACCAGCGAACTGACCAACGGCTCCTGCTGGGTCAAGTACGGCGACACCATCGTCATGGCGAACGTCACCGCGTCCGCTAAACCCCGGGAGGGCATCGACTTCTTCCCCTTAAACGTCGACTACGAGGAAAAGATGTACTCGGTCGGCAAGATCCCCGGCTCCTTCCTGAAGAGAGAGTCCCGGCCCACCGAGCACGCCACCCTGACCGCCCGGATGATCGACCGGCCCCTCCGCCCGATGTTTCCGAAGGACATGCGCAACGACGTCACCATCGTCACCACCGTCCTTTCCTCCGACATCGACCACTCCCCTGAAATCCTCGCCTTCCTGGGCGCCTCGATCGCGGTCGCGATTTCCGACATCCCGATCAACGGCACCGTCGCCGCCGTCTCGGTTGGCCTGGTCGACGGCAAGCTGGTCTTAAACCCGAACCGCGAAGAGCGGGCGGCTTCCGACTTAAACCTCACCGTCGCCGGCACCTCCGAAAAGATCGTCATGATCGAAGCGGGTGCCAACGAGGTCTCGAACGAGGTCATGCTCGACGCCATCGCCCTCGGCCATGAGGAGATCAAGCACATGGTCGCCTTTATCGAGGAGATCCGCGCCGCCATCGGCAAGCCGAAGTTTGAATTCGTCTCCAAAGAGGTCCCCCACGAGCTGCTGGACGAGATCCTCGACGAATTCGGCGGCCAGTTCAAGTTCGCCCTCGACACTGACGACAAAAACGTCCGCGAGGCGAACCTCCTGCCGATTAAGGACGCGATCCACGCCAAATACGACGAAACCTACGCCGAGACCGAGCCCGGGCTGATCGACGAGGCCATCTACAAGGCCCAGAAGGTCATCGTCCGCCGCTGGCTCCTCGACGAACAGAAGCGTGTCGACGGCCGCGGCATGGACGAGATCCGCCCGCTGTCCGCCGAAGTCGGCCTCCTGCCCCGCGCCCATGGTTCCGGCCTCTTCACCCGCGGCCAGACCCAGGTGCTGTCGGTCGCGACCCTCGGGCCGGTTTCCGACGCCCAGATCCTCGACTCGATCAGCGAGGCGACCGAAAAGCGGTATATGCACCAGTATAACTTCCCGTCCTACTCGGTCGGCGAGACAAGGCCTTCCCGCGGCCCCGGCCGCCGGGAGATCGGCCACGGCGCGCTTGCCGAGAAGGCGCTCCTGCCCGTCCTCCCGTCGGTGGACGAGTTCCCCTACGCCATCCGGGTCGTCTCGGAGGTCCTCTCTTCCAACGGCTCCACCTCCCAGGGCTCGATCTGCGGCTCGACCCTGGCCCTGATGGACGCCGGCGTCCCGATCAAGGCGCCGGTCGCCGGCATTTCCTGCGGCCTGATTACCGAAGGCGACCGCTGGATGACGATGGTCGACATCCAGGGCCTCGAGGACTTCTACGGCGACATGGACTTCAAGGTCGGCGGCACCAAGAAGGGCATCACCGCTATCCAGGTCGACATCAAGATCGACGGCCTGACGCTGGACATCATCAAAGAGGCCTTTGAGAAGACCGAAAAGGCCAGAAACTATATCCTCGACGAGGTCATGCTGAAGGCGATCCCCGCCTACCGCGACCATGTCTCGCCCTACGCGCCCAAACAGCGCTCGCTGACCATCCCGGTCGATAAGATCCGCGAGGTCATCGGCTCCGGCGGCAAGGTCATCCAGAAGATCAGCGCCGAGTGCGACGTCAAGATCGACATCACCGACGACGGCAAGGTCTATATCCTCGGCCTCGACCAGGAGGGCGTCGACCGCGCGATGTATATCGTCGAGACGATCGTCAAGGACCCTGAGATCGGCGCGATCTATAAGGGCAAGGTTACCCGCCTGATGAACTTCGGCGCGTTTGTCGAGATCGCCCCCGGCAAGGAAGGGCTGGTCCACATCAGTAAGCTGGAAAACTACCGGGTCGACAAGGTCGAAGACGTCGTCCAGCCGGGCGACGAGGTCTATGTCAAGGTCACCGAGATCGATGACCAGGGCCGGATCAACCTCTCCCGCAAGGACGCGATGAACGACCTTGCGAAAAAGGGCCGCATTAAAAGCAAATAAACGATGACAAAGGCGGGAGGCGGTGTGTCTCCTGCCTTTTTTCGTCCCTGCGGGCCGCGGCAGGAGGAAATGATATACCGCAGAAGCGGTATGAGATATTCCTGCCGGAATATGATATATTGCGCTGCAATATGATATATGCCCCTGCGGGGCATATGATTTAAATCAGCGAAGCGGTACCTTCATCCGGGCCGCAGGGCCGGATATCATATCCCGAAGGGATATATAACCGCGAATGCGATATCATTTATCATTCTTATGGGAGGCAGTATGTATCAGTTTATCCTATTCGACCTCGACGGCACGATTACCAACTCGGAGCC
>DVHA01000147.1 GCA_018712425.1 Candidatus Faecivivens stercoravium
GTTTTTGCCCGGATTTACCCCTGCCGGGGCGCTGGCTCCGCCGGGCGGAATGAGGAATCGGCGGGGGCGCGGGATTGCGTCGGCACGCAAAAATCCGCCGGAAGGGCGTCCTTCCGGCGGACCCGTTCACATGTTTTTCCGGCAGGCAGACAGGTGTCCCTCCCCCACCGGCAGAAGGAACGGTTCGTTCCTCCGGCAGGCGGCCTCCGCCATCGGGCAGCGCCCCCGGTAGGGGCAGCCCGCCTCTTCCGCTTCAACCTCTACCCCCTTCGGCGGGGCGCCGCCGCCTGTCAGGGTGAACATTGCCTCCAAAAGGGCGCGGGTATAGGGGTGGGCCGCCCGGCTCAGCTCCGCCGCCGGCAGCAGCTCCAGCAGGCGGCCTTTGTAGAGGACCGCTACCCGCCGGGCGAGGCGGGAAGCAAGGGCGAGGTCATGGGTGATCAGCAGCATCGCCGCCCCGGTCTCCGCCGCCGTCTCATGGAGCAGGTCGGCAATCTCCGTCTGGACGGCCGGGTCGAGGGCACTGGTCGGCTCGTCGCAGATCAGGAGGTCCGGTTTCACGGCCACCGCCCGGGCGATCGTCACCCGCTGCAGTTCCCCGCCGCTCAGCTCCCCCGGATAGCGGTCCCGGGCGGAACCCGGCAGGCCGACCTTTTCCAGCAGCCGGACTACCTCCGCCTCCACCTCCCGCCGGGGACAGAGCCGGTAGCGAATGAGCGGTTCCCGCAAAAACGCCCCCACCTTCATCCGCGGGCGGATGGAACCGGCGGGGCTTTGGAAGACCACCTGCACCTGACGGCGCATCATTTTCCAGTCCCGGCGGGTAAGGGACGACAGTTCCCGGCCGTCAAACCGGATGCTCCCCTCCCCGCCCCGCAGGATCCCGGCGGCCAGCCGGGAGAGGGTCGTCTTGCCGCTCCCCGACTCGCCGACGACGGCAACCGCCTCGCCCGGCCCCACCGCGAGGCTGAAATTCCGGAGGGCGGTCACTTCCCCCTTCCCCGACGGGTCGGGATAGCGGAAGGTGAGGTTTTCAAAGGACAAAATCGGCTCCATCTTACCTCACCTCCATGACGCTGTCCAAGAGTTTCCGGGTATAATCCGACTGTGGATGCCGGACGACCGCTTCTTTCGGGCCGTATTCCACCAGATGCCCCTTCTCCATCACCGCAATAAAATCCGCCGTCGCCGCCGCGAGGCCGAGGTTGTGGGTGACGAGCAGGAGGGCGGCCTTTTCCCGCCGGTGGACCTCCATCAGGCACTCGGCCACCTCCGCCTGGACAACCGGGTCAAGGGCGCTGGTCGGTTCGTCACAGAGGAGGAGCTTGGGCCGCGTCATCACCGCCATCCCGATGGCCGCCCGCTGCAACTGCCCGCCCGACAGTTCAAAGGGGTAGCGGCGGAAAACCGCCTCCGGGTCGGGGAAGCCGAGGGGGACGAGCGCTTCCGCCGCCGCCGCGAGGGCCTCCCGTTTACCGCCCGGGCGGTGGGCCTTCCAGCACTCGGCAAACTGCATCCCCAGTGTCCGGCGGGGGTCGAAGGCGGAGACGGCGTCCTGGAAGACCATCGCCATCTCCCCGCCCCGCACCTCCCGGAGCCGATTCCCGGAAAAGCCCGCCATATCTTCATCATGCAGCAGCATCCGCCCGCTTTCCAGCGTCCCCCCGGCGGGCAGCAGCCCCATCGCCAGCCGGAGGAGGGTCGATTTGCCGCTCCCCGACCCGCCGGCGACGGCGGTCACCTTCCCCTCCGGCACCGGCAGGGTCAGCTCCGCCACCGCCGGTTCCGGCTTGCCCCGGTAGCGGACGGTGACGTTTTCATAGAATAGGATATTGGCGCTCATGATAAGGTGATGTCCTTTGTGACGATATAGTAGTCGATTGGGAACTGTTTCGCCCCCTGGACCCGGGAGCTGACGACGGTGTTGCCGTAGATGTAGCCGACGTAGAGGCTCCCGGCGTCCTGCAGAATCTGTTCGCTGGCCTCCCGGGCGACCGACTGGCGCTCATCGGGGTCAAAGGTGGCGGCGAGGGTGTCAATCAGCGAATCGACCGCGGGGTTCGAGTAATTCTGATAGTTGCTGCTGCCACCGGTATAATAGTGCTGGAAGAGGAAGACCTCCGGGTCGGCGGTCGGGGCGGTCGAGTCGTTGGCGGAACAGAAGTCATACTCCCCGGCGGCGCGGATGTCGGCCATATTCTCGGTCTGGATGAGCTCGCAGCCGAGCCCCACCTCCAGAAGGTCCGCCTGGAGCGCCTGGGCAATCAGGGCGGAGTCGCTGGAGCCGTGGTCGGCGGCGATCACATACCGGAAGACGATGTTCTCTCCGTCCTTCTCCCGGATGCCGTCCCCGTCGGTGTCCAGATAGCCCAGGCTGTCGAGGATTTCGGCCGCCGCCTCCGGGTCATGGGGATAGGCGTCCGCCACATCCTGCCCGCAGGCGAGGGCGGTCGAGTAGAGGCCGGTGGCCGGGGCGCAGCCGATGAGGGAGGCGTAGGTGTCCTTGTCGGCGGCGTAGGAGACCGCCTGCCGCATCCGGATATCGGACAAAAGGTCGCTCCCGTTGTTATAGTAGACGACATTGACCCGGGGGGTCAGCGCTTCGTAAACGGTATACTGGCTCTCGTCCGCGAACAGCTGAAGGGAGGTGTTGTCGATGGTGGTGGTGAGGTCGGCCTCCCCCGCCTGCATCGCCAGCACCCGGCTCTCGGAATCGGGGACCGAATAGACGCTGACCCCGCTGACGCCGGGGGTGCCGTCCCAGTAGCTGTCGTTGCGAACCAGTTCAACCGACATCTCGGGGGTAAATTCCGCCACCTGGTAAGGGCCGGTGGTGACGGGGGCGGTGTCCATCGTCTCCTCGTCCACCGAGGTGTCGACGATCGTAAAGAGGGGCTCGGCGAGGTTGTGGGCCAGCGCGCCGGTGGGGGTTTCGGTGCGGATGGTGAGGGTCATCCCGTCTGCCTCGATCGCAGCGGGGACAAAGTACTCCTCCGCCCGGGTATTTTCGGCGAAGGCCCGTTCGATCGCCGCTTTGCAGGCGGCAGCGTCAACCGGGGTGCCGTTTGAAAAGGTGACCCCCTCCCGGATCTGGAAGACCCAGGTGTTCTCGTCCGGCTGCTCCCAGCTCTCGGCAATGCAGCCGGTGAGTTCGGCGTTCTCGTCCAGCCGCACCAGCGTCTCCCCCGCACCGATCCGGGAGAGCACCCAGCCGTTGTAGCCGTCGGCCGGGTCGAGGGTGGTGCTGACCCAGAACATCGCGACCCGGAGGACATCGGAGGAAGTGGCGGTGGTGGAGACGGTCGGTTCGGCCGCCGTCCCGCCGGAACAGCCGGTGAAGGCCGCGGCGGCGAGGCAGGCGGACAGGATGGCAGCGGAAATGCGTTTAAAGAGATGGTTCTGTTTCATATATACCTCATGTTTTATCTTTTATCATGTTTTGGGTGCTGCGCACACTTCATTACAAGCGGAGCAGCCGTGGACAGCTTCGGAAGTACGAAAAGCGGGTGCCTGGGAAAGGGCTCTGCCCTCTCCACTCCCGCAAACCCTTTAAAAAGGGTTTGATCCTAAACTTCTGATTGTCGCCCGTTTCTTCGTAACTTTGGCGCCAGCGCCGATTTTAGCGTTTATTATTTCTGAACGCCGGGGTCGAGCATATCCCGGACGCTGTCCCCTAAGAGATTGAAGACGATGACGGTGATGAGCAGCGCCAGTCCCGGGAAGATCATCATCCAGGGGGCGGTCTGCATATAGGTCCGGCTCTCGTAGAGCATATACCCCCATTCGGGCGCCGGAGGCTGGGCGGCGAGGCCGAGGAAGGAGAGGCCCGCCAGCGCCATCATCATATCCCCGATGTCGAGGGCGGCGGTGGTGACCACCTGCGGGAGGATTTCGGGGAGGACATAGCGGAAGAGGATGCGGACTTCCCCCGCGCCCCCGAACCGGGCCTGCCAGACGAAATCCCGCTCCCGCAGCCCCATCGCGGCGCTGCGGACAAGCCGCGCGTACCGGGTCCACCAGACAAGGGACAGGGCGAAGACGGTGTTGAAAACCCCCGCTCCTAAAATCCCCGCCACCGCAATCGCGAAGACCGACGAAGGAAAGGCGAGGAAGATGTCGGTCAGGCGGGCGAGAAAACCGTCGGCCGCGCCGCCGTAAAACCCGGCAATGAGGCCGATGGCGGTGCCGATGCAGGCGGTCAGCAGCACCATCAGGAAGGTG
>DVHA01000148.1 GCA_018712425.1 Candidatus Faecivivens stercoravium
CGGGTGAGCCTGGATATTTTCCGGGAAATGGGGCTTATATCCCTCTCGCCCGACCTGCGCCGGATGGAGGTGCTGCCGGTGGAGGGGAAGGTGGATATGGAGGCGTCGTCGGTACTCGCTTCGGTGCGGAAGATGGCAGGCGGGTGAAAGTGATGCACGGCCTGCGGCCGCGTGATGGAGTGATGATGCCCCTGCGGGGCAGTGATGTTCGCCTGCGGCGAGTGAAGGTATCGCTTTGCGATGATTCAATTTCCCGGTTGCCGGAAGGTGTTCGACAGAACGCTGGACAAAATGTGGAAAACGGCGCTGGCGTTAAAGTCACGAAGCAACGTGCGGCAATTATAAGTTTAGGGTCCAGCCCTTTTTAAAGGGCTGGCGAGCATCCAAGGAGCAGAGCTCCTTGGCAGGCGCTCACTTTCTGTACTTCCGAAGCTGTTCACAGCTGCTCCACTCGAAACGAAGCGTGCGCAGCACCAAAAAACTGCTTCAAAGCCAAATAGAAAAAAGGAGAAGGGGAGAAGGATATGATCCAGACGAAGATAGAAACCCATGAGGACCTGGTGGCGGCCCTGAAAGCCAGCGGCAAGCCCCATGACATGGAGAAGATCGAGCGGGCCTACCACCTGGCCGACGCGGCCCACGGCGGGCAGGTGCGCCGGTCGGGGGACCCCTACATTTCCCACCCGGTTTCGGTAGCGATCATCCTGGCGGGGATGGGGATGGACAGCGACTGCATCTGCGCGGCGCTCCTCCACGACGTCGTCGAGGACACCGACATTTCCCTCGACCAGATCCGCAAGGAGTTCGGCAACGACGTCGCCGTCATGGTCAGCGGGGTCACCAAGCTGACCAACATGCCCCTCTCCACCAAGGAGGAGCAGCAGGCGGAGAACATCCGCAAGATGCTGCTGGCGATGAACGAGGACATCCGGGTCATCCTGATTAAACTCGCCGACCGGCTGCACAACATGCGGACGATGCAGTTCCAGACCCCCGACAAGCAGCGGCAGAAGTCCCACGAGACGATGGAGATCTACGCCCCCATCGCCCACCGGCTGGGCATCCGCAGCGTCAAGGACGAGCTGGAGGATTTAGCCCTCCGTTACCTCGACCCGGTGGCCTACAAGGAGATCGAGTCGCGGCTGGAGATGGGCAAGAAGGAGCGGGAGGAGTTTATCGCCTCGGTCCAGAAGAAGATCCGCGAGCGGTTTTCCGAATACGGTTTAAACCCCCACATCGAAGGCCGGGTCAAGTCGATCTACGGCATCTACCGCAAGATGTTTGTCAAGGGCAAGCAGTTCGAGGAGATTTACGACATCTACGCCGTCCGGGTCATCGTCGACACCACCACCGAGTGCTACAACGCCCTCGGCCTCATCCACGACATGTTTACCCCCATCCCCAACCGGTTTAAGGACTATATCTCCACCCCCAAGCCCAACCAGTACCGGTCGCTGCACACCTCGGTCCTCGACCACGGCACCCCCTTCGAGGTGCAGATCCGCACCTGGGAGATGCACTACACCGCCGAATACGGCATCGCCGCCCACTGGAAGTACAAGGCCGGCATCACCGGCAAGGACCAGAAGGGCGACCAGCAGCTGGAATGGGTCCGCAAGATCATCGAGAGCCAGCAGGAGGCCGAGGGCGAGGACCTGATGCGGAACATCCGCACCGACCTTTCGGCCGACGACGTCTTCGTCTTCACCCCCAAGGGGGACGTCAAGAACCTCCCCGCCGGGTCCACCATCGTGGTCTTCGCCTACGCCATCCACACCGAGGTGGGAAACCGGATGACCGGCGCCAAGGTGGACGGGCGGATTGTGCCGCTTAGTTACGAGCTTAAAACCGGCGAGATCGTCGAAATCCTGACCGCCAAAAATGGCGGCGGCCCCAAGCGGGGCTGGCTGGAAATCGCGAAGACCTCCGAGGCCCGCAATAAAATCCGCGGCTGGTTCAAGCGGGAGAAGCGGGACGAAAACATCGCCGCCGGCAAGGCCGAGGTGGAGGCGGAGTTTAAGCGCAACCAGATCCGCTTTGATTCAGAAGAGGAGTACACGAAATTTATGGACGACCTCGTCCGGCGGCAGCACAAGGACTCGCTGGACGACTTCTACGCCTCGATCGGCTACGGCGGCACCGTCCTCTCCCACCTGATGCCCCGCATCAAGGACGAGTACGCCAAGATGACCAGCGACTTCGCCGAGCGGGAGATCGAAAAGCTGAAAACCCTCTCCCCCCAGAAGAAGACCCAGAGCGCCGTCGTCGTCGAGGGGATCGACAACTGCCTGGTCAAGTTTGCCAAATGCTGCAACCCCCTTCCCGGCGACGAGATTGTCGGGTTCATCACCCGCGGGTACGGCGTCTCGGTCCACAAGCGGGACTGCGTCAACGCCCAGGCCTCCCTCCGGGACGTCGCCCAGCGGGAGCGCTGGATCAAGGTCCGCTGGGCGGAGGACACGCCGGTCGACTTCCGCTCGACCCTGCAGATCCTCGCGACCGACCGGGACGGGCTGGCGATGGACGTGACGCTGACGGTGGCCAACCTCCATGTGCCGCTCCATGAAATCGTCGCCAGAGGGCTGAAAAACGGCAACGCCGAGGTGCAGATCACCATCTCGACCCAGGGCCGGGAGCACCTCGCGACGATTATGCAAAGGCTCTCGAAGATCCCGGGGGTTATCTCGGTCGAACGGAGCGGGAAGTAAGGTTCCCTGGCGGGAACCCATGATATACGCACCTTCGGCGCGTATGATGCCGCCTTCGGCTGATGATATACGGCGTTTCCGCCGTATGATATGTATCCCTGCGGGATACATGAAGGTATCGCTTCGCGATGATTGAATAATGCTTTCCGGAAAGTTTTTCCATCGCCTTCCGGGAGTGGGATAAAACCTTCCGGGCGGGGAAAAAACTTTCGAAGACTGCGGGCCCGCGGATCCGCAGTCTCATGCGTGCGGGGCGGGTGACACGGCCGCGGCGGACAATGGGTCCAGGGGCCTTTGGCTCCTGGCAGAGTCCAGAGACAGAGTCTCTGGTCCATCAAAGGTGAAACTTTGTCGCTGCCATAAGGGCAGCGAAATCAATATTTATTGCTTCAAATAGCAAATAGAGGAGAACAAGATGAAACTGGTTATCCAGCGGGTGCTGAAAGCGAAGGTGACATCCGACGGGGTGGTCACCGGCGAGATTGAAAAGGGCCTGATGGTCCTCTGCGGGGTCATCGAAGGGGACACCGCAGAGGACATGCAGTGGCTGGCCGACAAGACGGCGAAACTGCGGATTTTTGAGGACGAAGACGGGAAGATGAACCTGTCGGTGCAGGACATCGGCGGGAGCGTCCTGGTGGTGAGCAACTTCACCCTCGGCGGCGACTGCCGGAAGGGGAACCGCCCCTCCTTTATCCGGGCGGCGAAGGAGCCCCTTTCGGTCGACCTCTACGAGGGGTATCTAAACGCCCTGCGGGAGAAGGGGCTGCCGGTGGAAGCCGGGGTCTTCGGGGCGTATATGGAGATTGAGATGACCGCCTGGGGGCCGGTGACCATCCTGATGGATTCGGACGACCGGGCGCGCCCCCGGCACGGGAACGGAGGTTAAAAAGATGAAAGTATCGATTTTAAGCGTCGGCCCGATCGGCACCAACTGCTACCTCCTCTACGGGGAGGACGGGGACTGCGCCGTCATCGACCCCGGCGCCGAGCCGGAGAAGGTCGCGGCGCGGATGCGGGAGCTATCCCTCACCCCCAGAATGATCCTTCTGACCCACGGCCACTACGACCACATCGGCGGCATCCCGGGGTTGAAGGCCCTCTATCCGTCGCTGCCGGTCTATGTCCACGAAAAGGATAAAGAGATGATGGAGGACCCGGAGAAAAACTTCTCGACGGCGTTTGACCCGGCGGGGTTTGCCGTATCACCGGATTTTACGCTGAAGGCGGGGGACACCCTCTCCCTCTCGGGCGAGACCATCCGGCTGATGCACACCCCCGGCCACACCCGGGGCGGGGTCAGCTACATCGCGGAAAAATTCCTCTTCACCGGCGACACCCTTTTCGCCGGCGGCGTCGGGCGGACCGACCTCTACGGCGGGGACATGGGGGCGCTCAGAATCTCCCTCGGCAAGCTCCTCGGCCTCCCCGGCGACTATGCCGTCTACCCCGGCCACGGCCCGGTCTCGACCCTCTCCCGCGAGCGGCGGGAAAACCCCTACCTTGCCCACTACCACGGCCCGGAGACGGCGGAGGATGAACAGTTCTGATGACGACCCTTGTTTTTGCAGGCAACCAGTTTAAATACGAGATGGAGAATGTGGCGAAGCTCTTTTTCCCGCTTCGGCATTTCCGCTTCGACTATGACGGCGTCCCGCCGGCAGAGGACTATATCCTCTTCACCCGGGCGGAGACGGGGGAGGGGATTTCCCTTTCGGTTTCGGTAAACCTCCCGGATTACCAGGCGGAATCGGCGGGCACCCTCCCCGCCGAGACGGCCGACAACCTCTGCGAGGAGGAGCTGGCGCGCCAGCTCTATAAACTCCTGGAGGCCCACACCGGCATCCACCCCCAGTGGGGGATCCTGACCGGCGTCCGGCCGGTCAAGCTGGTCCAGCGGGGGCTGGCGGCCGGGAAGACGGATGAAGAGGTACGGGCGGAGCTGAAAACCCGGGACCTGGTCAGCGACCATAAGCTCGACCTCGCCCTGAAGATCGCCCATGTGCAGGAAGAGGTCCTTCGTGACCTCCGCCCGCGGGACTACAGCCTCTACCTCTCGATTCCCTACTGCCCCAGCCGGTGCAGTTACTGCAGCTTCGTCTCCCAGTCGGTTACCGGCAAAAAGGCGCAGGAACTGCTGCCGAAGTACCTGATGGCGCTGATTAAGGAGCTGCGGGAGACGGCGGGGCTGGCGGACCGGCAGAGGATGCGCCTAAAAAGCATCTACCTCGGCGGCGGCACCCCGACCGTCCTCTCGGCCTCCCAGCTGCGGCAGCTGACCGGGGCGGTCAGGCAGTACTTCCCGGGAGTCGGGACAGTCGAGTACACGATCGAGGCCGGCCGCCCCGATACGATCACCCCCGAAAAGCTGGAAGTCATCAAGGAGAGCGGCGCCACCCGCATCAGCATCAACCCCCAGACCTTCTCGGACGAGGTGCTCCGCCGGATTGGCCGGAAGCATTCGGCCCAGGATGTGATCGACTGCTACCACATGGCCCGGGAGATGGGTTTTACTGACATCAACATGGACTTAATCGCCGGCCTCCCGGGGGATACCTACGAGGGGTTCTGTAAGAGCCTTCTCACCGCCCGGGACCTCGGCCCCGAGAACATCACCGTCCATTCCCTCACCGTCAAGCGCTCCTCCGCCCTTTACGCGGAGATCGGCGAGATGGAGGACTACCGGCCGGTGCAGCGGATGATGGACTTTACCGCCGAAACGCTGATGGCGGCGGGGTACGACCCCTACTACCTCTACCGGCAGAAAAACACCGTCGGCAACCTCGAAAACGTCGGCTACGCCCGCCCCGGCCACTGGGGGCAGTACAACATCTACATCATGGAGGAAGTCCAGTCGATCCTCGCCTGCGGCGCGGGGGCGGTCAGCAAGGTGGTCCGCCCCGGCAGAATCGACCGGGTCTATAATTTTAAGTACCCCTACGAATATATCGGGCAGTTTTCGGATATTCTGGAAAGAAAGGGGGA
>DVHA01000149.1 GCA_018712425.1 Candidatus Faecivivens stercoravium
CATGACCGCGACGCAGGAATTGGTCGTCCCGAGGTCGATTCCTATCAGTCTTGACATCCGTCCTCCGTCCTTTCCATCGTCATGCCGCTGGGCGCGTGCTGCATCATAAGTAGCCACTTTTCTACCATTATTGTATCCGCCGCAGAAGGACACGTCAAGGACTTTCATATAAACGTTACAGTTATTTTGCATCTAACCCACGCTTGTTCATATATAGTTCCCATCTCGCGGGAGCGAAGCATTCCGGCTGCTGGGTTTTACCCGCTCGCGCAGCGGCCATTCCATACCAAAAGCCGGACTGCAAAGCAGCCCGGCCAAAATCTCAGTATTCCAGATACGCGCCCTTCGCCGGGGACGCGGCGTGTTCGGCAAACAGCCGGAGCACCCCGCCCTTATACCGCACCGGCTTCGGCTTCCAGGCCGCCCGGCGCTTCTCCAGTTCCGCCGCCACCTCTTCCGGCGTGCAGCGCTTCCCGGCAATCCCGACAATCTCCAGCTTCCGCGCGGGAATATCCAGCTCGATCAAATCCCCTTCTTCCACCAGCGCGATCGGCCCGCCGGAAGCCGCCTCCGGGCTGACGTGGCCAATCACCGGGCCGGTAGACGCCCCGGAGAACCGCCCGTCGGTGATGAGGGCAATCGAGCGGCCCAGTTCCCCGTCCGAGCTGATCGCCTCGGAGGTGTAGAACATCTCCGGCATCCCGGAGCCCTTCGGCCCTTCATACCGGATGAAGACGGCGTCCCCGGGGGAGACCTTGTGGTGAAGGACGGCGTCGAGGCATTCCTCCTCGCTGTCAAACGGCCGGGCGCGGAGGACAGCGTGGAACATCTCTTTGGGGCAGGCGGTGTGCTTGATGACCGCCCCTTCGGGCGCGAGGTTCCCTTTGAGGACGGCGACGCTCCCGCCGGTGCCGAGGGGGTTACCGGCCGGGCGGATGACATCCTCCGCCGTCAGATGGAGACCCCTTCTCCGGTTAGAAAGCTCCATTGCCTGCCGGCAGCGGCCGTAGTAGCCGTTCTGCTTTAAAGCCTCGAGGTTTTCCCCGAGGGTATGGCCGGTGATGGTCATCGCGTCCAGGTGGAGCAGCCCTTTGATCTGCTCCATCACCGCCGGGACACCCCCCGCGTAATAGAAGAACTCCGCCGGCCACCGCCCTGCCGGGCGCAGGTCGAGGATATAGGGGACCTGCCGGTGGAGCCGGTCGAAGGTGTCGATGTCAATCTCAATCCCGGCTTCATGGGCAATCGCCGGGAGATGCAGCAGGCAGTTGGTGCTCCCGGACACTGCCGCGTGGACGAGGATCGCGTTTTCAAAACTCTCCCGGGTCAAGAGCTTCGACGGCCGCAGCTCGGGGTGCCCGGCCATTTCGGCCGCCCGCTTCCCCGCCTCATAGGCATAGTTTAAAAGCTCGCCGCTCTCGGCCGGTAAGAGGGCGCTCCCCGGCAGCGCCAGCCCCAGCGCCTCGGCCATCATCTGCATCGTCGAGGCGGTGCCGATAAAGCTGCACGCCCCGCAGGAGGGGCAGGCGTTCTGTTTGGCCCAGTCGAGCTTCTCTTCCCCAATCTCCCCCCGCTCATACCGGGCGCTGTAAGCCCCCAGCTGCTCGAGGGTGAGGAGTTCCGGCCCGGCGTTCATCGTCCCGCCGGGGACAACCACCGACGGGATATCCGCCCGGCAGAGGCCGATGAGGTTGCCGGGGAGGCCTTTATCGCAGCTGGCGATAAAGACCCCGGCGTCGAAGGGGGTGGCGTTTGCGTGGATCTCGATCATCCCGGCGATCATTTCCCGGGAAACAAGGGAAAAGTTGATCCCGTCAGTCCCCTGGCTCTCCCCGTCACAGATGTCGGTGCAGAAGTAGCGGGCGCCGAACCCGCCCCCGTCCCGCACGCCCTTCCGGGCCGCCTCGACGAGCCGATCCAGCCCCACCGAACCCGGATGGCTGTCGCCGAAGGTGCTTTCAATCAGCACTTGCGGTTTCCCTAAATCTTCCGGCATCCAGCCGCTTCCCAGCCGCAGCGGGTCCATTTCGGGCGCAAGGCGGCGCATTTCCTGACTTTTCAGCATGTGATGACCTCCCAATGAGAGCGTTTTTTCAGTTCCATATTAAATCATTTCGGAGGGCCTGTCAATGTGTGCGGAGATGGTTTTATAACAAAACCCCGATAAAAGCAGATATCCCTATTGACAACTACTCCATCAGATGCTATAATTACCCTAGCAGATGTACTACGTCAGATGTAGTACATCAAATGAAGTAAAGGCGGTGAGAACTTGATCAGCGGAGATATCCTGCGGGGCTACAACGATATCATCGTGCTGGGGCTTTTGTCCGAGAAGGATTCATACGGCTACAACCTCCTGCAGGAGATTACAGCCCGCAGCGGACACAGCTACCAGATGAAGGAAACCACCCTCTATTCGGTCCTCTCCCGGCTGGAAAAAAACGGCATGGTCCGTTCCTATGAAGGCAGCGAGACGATGGGCCGCAAGCGCACCTATTTCCATATCACCGGGGACGGCTTCCGGTACTTTCAGGAAAAATGCGAAGAGTGGATTGAAACCCGGGAACTGATCGACCGGTTTGCCCTCCGGCCGGCCCTTGCCCCGCCGCCGGAACCGGCGGTCACTGGGCTGAACCTGGAACGGGAAAAAGCGCCGGAGCGGAATCGCGACGGGCACAGATGACAATACCTTTTGAAAGGGGATTCCTATGAGTAAAGTAACCGATTATGTCGACAACCTGTTTTTCCTGATGCCCCGGACCGACGCCGCCGCCGAGATGCGGCAGAAGCTGATGGAATCGGCCGAGGACAAATACGAGGCGCTGGTCAGCTGGGGGAAGAACGAAGATGAAGCGCTCGGCATCGTTGTCAGCGAGTTCGGCAGCATGGAGGAAATCTGCGCCGAGCTGGGCGTTATGCCGATCGGGATGGGCGCCGACAGCCGGGAAGAGCAGCTGGCCCGCGACTATTCCTTTTTAAACCGCCGTTTTTCCCAGGGGCTGGGATTTGGGATCATCCTTTGTGTGCTGGGGCTTGTCGCCTGCATCCTGCTGGAAGAGATGTTCTTCGCTTCCGACGCAATCTCGGCCGGGGCGCTGCTCCTGCTGGGCGGCATCGGCGCCGCGATGATTACCACTGCCTCCATCCAATACGCCCGGGGGAAGAAACTGCTCCAGATGGGTATCCCCTTCGGCGATGACCTCCGGGAGCGGAAAAACGCCTGGGTCAAAAAGATGGAAGAGACCCTCTGCGGGCTGATTATGCTGGTCGCCACCGCCCTCTTTTTCATCTTTGGGGTAGCGGCCAACGCCTGGCATCCGGCGTGGGTGCTCTTCCCGCTGGGCGGTGTCCTCTGCGGGATCGTCGGGATCCTCTGCGAAGCAGCCAAGAAAAAGTAAGGTATGGATAAGCCGGGGCGCTTTGTCTGCGCTCCGGCTTTTAGACGGAAAAATCCCCGGGAAATTCCTAGGGATTTGAGACAGTGGAAAAACAAGTTTTGCGGAAACGTAAAAATCGGCGCTGGCGTTAAAATGACAAAGAAACGTGCGCGGATCAGAAGTTTAGGGTCAAGCCCTTTAAAAAGGGCTTGCGGGAATGGAAGGGGCAGAGCCCAGGTGTCCGGATGGAATCCGGACACCTGAAAAACCGCTTGCCGGCCATACGGTACGGCCGGCATTTCCCGCAAGCGGGAAACCGCGTTTTTTCACGGG
>DVHA01000150.1 GCA_018712425.1 Candidatus Faecivivens stercoravium
TGGGCGGCAAGGAACTGCTGGTCCCCTGATGGAAATCCCCTCCCCCGCCGGGCGCATTCCGGCGGGGTTGTTTGTGTTTTCCGGTGCGTTTCAGCCTATCGGCGTCTCCTTAGGAAAAGTTCTTGCGGGTCCGAAGCGCTCCGATTGCTGGGCTCCGTCTCGCGGGAACGAGCTTCGGCATCATGGGATTGTCAAGGGGCTTGCTCCTTGACCAGAGTCCAGAGACAGAGTCTCTGGCAGGCGGCCGGTTTCCGTACTTCCGAAGCTGGCCACAGCTGTTGCACCTGTAGCGAAGCGTGCGCAGCACCCAAAATATAATCATAAAACACGTTCATATCTATTCTAATCGAGAGTCCCCACCTCCTCCCACCACAGAAAGGAACCTTAAAACCCTATGAGCGGAACCATTTATATCGTCGGCACCCCGATCGGCAACCTGTCGGATTTTTCCCCCCGCGCCATTGAGACGCTGAAACGGGTGGACTTTATCGCCGCCGAAGATACACGGGTCACCCTGAAGCTGCTCAACCATTTCGACATCGTCAAACCCCTTGTCAGCTACCATGAGCACAACCTCCGCCAGCGGGGCGAGGTGATCATCGGCCGGGTGCTGGCGGGGGAAAATGCCGCCATCGTTTCGGACGCAGGGATGCCCTGCGTTTCCGACCCGGGGGAAGATCTGGTCCGGCTGGCGGCCGAAGCGGGCATCCCGACGGTTGTCATCCCCGGCCCCAGTGCCGCCATCTCAGCCCTCTGCATCAGCGGCCTCCCCACTTCCCGGTTTGCCTTTGAAGGGTTCCTCTCGACCAACCGCAAAAACCGCCGGGAACACCTTTTAAGCGTCCAGAACGACACCCATACCCTGATCTTTTACGAGGCGCCCCACAAGCTGCTGGACACCCTGCGGGACATGGCGGCGGTTTTCGGGGAAGGCCGCCGGGTTTCCCTCTGCCGGGAGATGACCAAAATCCACGAGGAGGTTTTCCGGACGACCCTCGGGGAAGCCGCCGCCTATTACGCCGAAAACACCCCGAAGGGGGAATTTGTCCTGATTATCGAGGGGGCAAAGCCTGCCCTCCCGCCTGAGATGCCGCTGGAAGAAGCGGTCGAGGAAGCCGCCCGGCTGGTGGCCGAGGGGATGCGCCCGACCGACGCCGCCAAACAGGTCTCGGCCCACACCCGCTTCCGGAAGAGCGAGATCTACGCTGCCCTGACGGCAAAACCGGAAGCTTAAACCCTTCGGTGATAACCATACAATTTTTGGAGCATGGAGTGTTTATTTCGCTGCCCTTATGGCAGCGACCAAGGGTTCCCCTTGGATGGGACCAAGCTTCGCCTGGACGGACCAGGACCCTCGCGGGCCCTGGACCCCGATTTGCCAATGTCCGTTCCCGCAAGACAGAGCTCGGCAAAAAGAGCGCTTCGACCCCGCTTAAAGACTCTTATTGCTTCAACAAACAGAATATTCAGTGTAATTATAATATAAATATACAACTATATAGTTATAAAACGAAAGGAGCACCCCATGAAAACACCCCGACCCTACCCCCGCGCCATCATCACTCCCAAAGGCGAGCGCGCCGCCTTGGGCGGGCATCCCTGGGTCTATGAAGCGGAGGTGGAGCGGCTGGAGAGCCCTGCCGGGGAGCCGGCCGCCCAGCCGCCGGAAGACGGTTCCCTTGTCGACGTCCTGACCGAAAAGGGACGGTACATCGGCACCGGCTTTTATAACCACCACTCCAAAATCCGCGTCCGCCTGATCTCCCGCAGCGCCAACGACCGTTTCGATGAGGCTTTCTGGGAGCGGAAGCTCCGCTACGCCTGGGACTACCGAAAGACGGTCATGGGCGGCGAAGGCTCCCCCGACCTTGCCTGCTGCCGGGTCATCTTCGGGGAGGCGGACGGCTTCCCCGGCCTGACAGTCGACCGCTTCTCCGAAATCCTAGTTGCCCAGACCCTCTCCCTCGGGATTGAGCAGCGGAAGGACGTCATCTTCCCGCTGCTGGTCAAAATCCTCCGGGAAGACGGGCAGGAAATCCGCGGGCTCTACGAGCGGAACGACGTTTCCATCCGTCGTCTGGAAGGTTTGGAGGAGGGAAAAGGCTTCTACCCCCTCCCGGGGGAGGAGGCCCCTGCCTGCACCGAGACCGAGATTGTCGAAAACGGCGTCCGCTACCGGGTCGACTTCCGGGACGGCCAGAAGACCGGCTTCTTCCTCGACCAGAAGTACAACCGGCAGGCGGTCGCCCGGCTGGCGAAAGGCAAGCGGGTGCTCGACTGCTTTACCCACACCGGTTCCTTCGCCCTCAACGCCGCGAAGGGCGGGGCGGCCTTTGTCCGGGCGGTCGACGTTTCGGAAACGGCGGTGGAGCTAGCCCGGCAGAACGCGGCCCTGAACGGCCTCGACGGGCAGATGGAGTTTGTGGCCGCTAACGTCTTTGACCTGCTGCCGCAGCTGGAGGAGAGCTACGACCCTGCCGACCGCTTCGACTTCATCATCCTTGACCCGCCCGCCTTCACCAAGAGCCGGAAAACGGTCGATTCGGCCTTCCGCGGCTACAAGGAGATCAACCTGCGGGCGATGAGGCTGCTGCCGCGGGGCGGCTACCTGGCGACCGCTTCCTGCTCCCACTTTATGGAAGAGAGCCGGTTTATCAAGATGCTGCACAGCGCCGCCCACGACGCCGGACGGGAACTGCGGCAGATTGAGGTCCGCCAGCAGGCCCCTGACCACCCGGTCCTCTGGAACGTGCCGGAGACGGCTTACCTCAAATTCTTCCTCTTCCAGGTCGTCTGATTTGCAGGAAGGGCGGCTCTTACTTTCATAAGGTTTCACGTGGAACAACAGCCAGATTCTTTTAAATATCGTTCATACTTTGTGCAAAAGTTCCTTACAGGCCGGTTACAAGGTAAAAACCTTTTGTAAATTCCCGCGGAAAAGCTTGACTTTGACATATAAACCGTTCATACTGGATATGATAGGAGGGCAAACTCCCTTCTTTTGGTGCAAATTGAAGCGGCTGGAAAGCTTCGGCTCTCCCCTACCGGCTTTACATTTAGAAAGGGATGGTACTCCAATGAACTGGCTGCGCAACTTTATGATGGGGCGGTATGGCCCCGATTCCCTCTCGCTCTTCCTGATCGTCGTGAGCCTTGTCTGCACCCTCACTTCCAGCCTGTTCGGCGGGGTGCTGGTGCTGATCCTCATCTCCTACGCCCTCTGGTTCTGGGTTATCTTCCGGATGCTCTCCCGCAACATTGCCGCCCGGCAGAAGGAGAACGAGACCTTCCTCCGGGGATGGAGATGGGTGATGGACCACACCGTCGGGCTCCGCGGGTGGTTTAAGACCCAGGGGAACCGCTTCCGCGACCGGAAGACCCACAAGTATTTCCGCTGCCCCAGCTGCCACCAGATGGTGCGGGTGCCGAAAAACAAGGGCAAGGTCCGGATTATCTGCCCCAAATGCAAAAACGAGTTTATCCGCCAGACCGGCAAGTCCGCCGCCCAGCGCGCCCGGGAAGAGCAGGC
>DVHA01000151.1 GCA_018712425.1 Candidatus Faecivivens stercoravium
GAGGCGATTGTCACCCGGGGCGGCGTTTCGGTGAAAGAGGTCGACCCGAAGACGATGGCCTCCAAAAAGGCGGACGGCCTCTATTTCGCCGGGGAAATCCTCGACGTCGACGGCTACACCGGCGGCTTTAATTTAACGATTGCCTTCTCGACCGCGTTTGCCGCGGCGGAAGCGGTGGCGGAAAGGGTGAAATCCAATGGATGAACTGACCCTCCGCCCAGTCGCCCATATCCGCTCCGACTTCCCCGAAAAGTTCGGCATCCCCCGCCAGTCGGGGATTCTGCCGGAACTCACCTCCCGCGTCGTCTTCGAGCCGGAATTCCGCATCCCCGAGATGCTCCGGGGGATTGAGGGGTACGACTACCTCTGGCTCATCTGGGTCTTTTCGGAATCCGGCCGCCGTTGGTCGCCGACCGTCCGCCCGCCGAGACTTGGCGGCAACGCCCGGATGGGGGTCTTCGCGACCCGTTCCCCCTTCCGCCCGAACCCGCTGGGGCTTTCGTCGGTGCGGCTTTTAGGCGTCGAGGACAGCCCCGAGGGGAAAACCCTCCGGATTGCCGGGGCCGACCTGATGGACGGCACCCCGATCCTCGACATCAAGCCCTACCTCCCCTTTACCGACAGCCACCCGGACGCGAAGGGCGGCTTCTCCGACCAGGTAGCCGGGGATAAGCTGGCGGTCGAGGCCGACCCCGCCCTCGCGGACAAACTTCCGCCCGAAAAGTGGTCCGCCCTCCTCCAGATCCTCGCCCAGGACCCCCGCCCCTCCTACCAGGACGACCCCGGAAGGGTGTATGGGATGGCGTTTGCGGGGAAGAAAGTATATTTTACGGTGGACGGCAAAACGGCAAGGCTGGTTGACATCCAGTGAAATTCGTCCTTCGGACGAGTGAAGAGTGAAATTGCCCCTGCGGGGCAGTGAAATTCGCCTGCGGCGAGTGAAGGTGTCCCTGCGGGACGATTTAAAAAGCTCTCCGGGCAGTATATAAGAGAAAATCAGCAGACAGCCCTCCCGAAAGGCTGTCTGTTTTTGTTTTCCGGCACCTTCCGGGAATCTTTTTGAATCAAAGGCCGCTTGCGGCCTACCTTCATTCGCCGCAGGCGGATATCATACCCGAAGGGTATATCATGCTGCGGCAGCAGTATATCATACGGCGATCAGCTGTATATCATTTTCTCCATGAACTGTAAAGTTCATAGAATCCTGCTTTTTTCCCGCCCGCTTTTGTGTTATACTAAACTCGACTATATATGGTTTGAAAGGTTGGATCCTCTATGGCGCGGAAACCGCAGAACCTCATCCTGGTCACCGAACACTACCCCTGTTCCAACCAGGAGAGCTTTTTGGAAACCGAGATACCCTATCTGGCCAGATTCTTTAACGTCCACGTCGTCACCCGGGCGGTCGACGAGCGGATGAGCCGCATCCTGCCGAACGGCGTCACCTTCTCCCGCCCGGTCACCCACGGCGGCAAACTCTACCGGGGCTGGATCCGGTTTGTCTGCCGGATGTCCCGCAGCTACCGCCTCGAGCGCCGGGCTGCCCAGGAGGAGGGCCGCTGGAACCGCGTTTCCGCCGCCCACGCCCTCGACGCGCTGGTGGAGAGTGAACTCCTCCGCCGTTACATCCTCACCCTCCCGGTTTTGCAGGACGAGCGCCCGCTGGTCATCTACTCGGCCAACTTCAACGACTACCTCTACGGCCTCTGCCGGATTAAGGAGATGGGGAAGGACATCCACGTCGCCGCCCGCTGCCACCGGGCCAATATGTTCGACCCCCAGACCGGCGAGCGCCGGGAGACCTTAAACGCCCTCGTCAACGAGCAGATCGACGCCCTCTACTTCACCTCCGAGGAGCGCCGCAGCGTCTATGTCCACCACTTCACCGACGGCTCCTCTCCCGGCAAATACCGGGTCGCCCCGCTGGGGGTGCCGGAACCGCTGGTGCTCCTCGACCCGCCGGAGGAGGACTACGTCCTCCAGATCGTCACCTGTTCGCCGGTCGAGGCGGACAAGCGGCTGCCGCTGTTAATTGAAGCGATGAGCCGGATGAAGGTGGGGGTCTTTGAATGGGTGCACATCGGCGACGGCTCCCAGCGGGAGGCGGTCGAAAAGCTGGCGGCCGAAAAGCTGGGGGATAAGCCCGGCATCAAGTACCAGTTTTTAGGCTTCATGTCCCAGGAGGAGCGCTACCAGTACTACGCCGAGCACCGCCTCGACGTCTTCCTCTCGGTCTCCAGCTCGGAGAGCGTCCCGTCGCTGATGCTCGAGGCGATGGCCAACCGGATCTTCGTCTGCGCGACGGCGGTCGACGGGGTCACCGACGTCCTCAGCAACGAGACCGGCCTTTTAATGCCCGAAAACCCGACGGTCGAGCAGCTGACCGCCTTCCTCGAGATGCTCTGCAGCATGGATAAGGAGAAGTTTGCCGCCCGCGCCAAACTCGGCTACGATTGCTGGCAGCAGTGGTTCAACGCCGACGAGAACTGCCTCGCCTTCGCGACCGAGCTCTCTGCCGTCGAGGATATCCAGCCGGACGAACCGCCCAAAGAACAGCGGCGGCTGTTCCACAGCTGGAAGCCGGAGGAACAGGCGGCAGAGGTAGAAGCCGAGATGGAAGCGGCCGAAGCGGAGGCCGCCGAAGAGGCGGAAGAACCCGAAGAAGCCGAACCGGCCGCGGAATCCTCCGAGCCGGCCGAAGAACCCGCCCCGGCGGATGAACCGGAGGAACCGGAAGCCGAACCCGCGGAAGCTGCCCCCGAGGAAATCCCCGAAGGACCCCGCCCCGACGAACCGGCGGACGAAGCCGCCCGGGAGCTGCTGTCGATGATCGACGAGATCGTCCCGGAAGAGCCGCAGCAGCCGGATGAACCGGAAACCCCGGAACCCGCAGAAGAACCCGCCGGAACATCCGAAACGGCGGAGGAAAAGCCCGCCGCCCCGTCTGAAAAGCCCTGAACAACGTCCGAACCGGCGCTGGCGCTGCCGTCACAAAACAACCTGCGGCAATTAGAAGTTTAGGGTCCAGCCCTTTTTAAAGGGCTGGCGGGAGTGGAGAGGGCATGAGCCCAGGTGTCCGGATGGAATCCGGACACCAGAAAAACCGCTTGCCGGCCATACGGCGTGGCCGGCATTTCCCGCAAGCGGGAAACCGCGTTTTTTCATAGGCTGTACGTTTATTCTCTGTTTCAGCATATCGTCTGCCTTTCCGGAAGGCGACAACCTCAGAAAATTGTGGTTTCGTGCTTTAGCACGAAATGCGGGCCATGCCGTACGGCCCGCAAGCAATTTTCTAAGGGCTGCGAAGCAGACCGGGGTGCAGCAGCACCCAAAAAATAATCCAAATCAAAATTCCCCCGGATTTTCGCCCACTTGCCCAGTTTTTCCCCCTTCCCTCCGGCATAATTTGCGGAATGCCCCATGGCAAAGCGGGGGAGAATATGGTATACTAGAAGGTGATGGCCTTATCCCGACAGAAGGGCGCGGCCAACGGATATTTCCTGCAATTTGGAGGATTCAACATGGTAAAAACGATCGCGCAGACATTGCAGATTACAATCCTGCGCCTGTTTAAAATCCTGCTGGTGCTGGTGCTGTTCCTGCTTTTTTACGGGCTGTTCGCGCTGACCGAACCGGAACTGCTGCGGGCGAGCCGGACGGCGGCGATCACCCTCATCTGCTTCCCGGTCATCTGCATCGCGATGCTCAAAATCTACGGCGGCTTCCCGATCGGGGTCAAAAAGACCCGGGAGATCGTCTACTCGGCGGCCATCGCCACCTTCCTGACCGACTGCATCACCTACGCCCAGCTCGCGATCATGCGGTTTAACTTCCCCAACCGCAGCTACTTCCAGGACTTCTTCACCTTCCTGGGTGTGGTGCTTTTACAGCTGATCGCCATCAACCTCTTCGGCTACATGGGCAACTACCTCTACTTCAAGGTCAACCCCCCGGCCAACTGTCTTGTCATCTTCGGCCGGAAGGAGGGGCTGCCGCAGTTTGTCGGCAAGATCTCGAAGTATAAAAAGCAGTATAAGGTCTGCGCCCTCGCCGACGTCTCGGACATGACCCCCGACGAGCTGAAACGGAAGATCCGCGCCCACCAGGCCATCTTCCTCTTCGGCATCCCGGAAAACGACAAGTCCTGGATTTTAGAGTACTGCTATAAGCACGGCCGCACCACCTACCTTTCCCCTGAACTCTCGGACATCATCACCCGCCAGTCCCGCCACGTCATCATCGACGACCTCGCGGTTTTAGAGTCCCGCGTCACCGGCCTCTCCTTTGAGCAGCGGGTGCTGAAACGGGCGATGGACATCATCATCTCGGGCGCCGGGCTTCTGGTCGCCAGCCCCTTCATGCTCATCGAGGCCCTCGCCATCAAGCTGGAGGACGGCGGCCCCGTCTTCTTCCGCCAGCCGCGGATGACCAAGGACGGCAAGGTCTTCAACGTCCTCAAGTTCCGGACGATGATCGTCGACGCCGACAAGGACGTCAAGCGCCTCGCCTCCCAGAACGACGACCGGATCACCAAAGTCGGGAAATTCCTCCGCAAGACCCGGATGGACGAGCTCCCCCAGTTTATCAACATCCTCAAAGGGGATATGTCGATTGTCGGCCCCCGGCCGGAACAGGTGGAGATCACCGAAAAGTACGTCGAGGTGCTGCCGGAGTTCCGCTACCGCTTAAAGGTCAAAGCCGGCCTCACCGGCCTCGCCCAGATCCAGGGCAAGTACAACACCACCCCCCGCGACAAGCTGATCTTCGACCTCATCTACATCGAGCAGTACTCGATCTGGGTCGACATCAAGCTGATTTTGCAGACGGTCAAGGTCCTCTTCAAGTCCGACTCGACCGAGGGGGTCACCGGCGAGCTGCCGGAAGGGTACGACTTCCTGATGGAAGAGGAACCCCCGGAAAAGCCGGAACAGGCGCAAAACGCCGGATAAACCGATCGTCAGGCCGCTGGGAAACCGGCGGCCTTTTTTAATGATATACACGCTGTCGCGTGTATGATATCCGTCCCGGGGACGGGTGATATATGGCCTGCGGCCATATGATATATGTCCCTGCGGGACATATGAAGGTACGCTTCGCTCATTTAATTTTATCTTTCCGGAAAGCGGGATGGTGCCAAAACGCCGTAACCTTTCCGGAAAGCCATTTAAATCGCCCGAAGGGCACCTTCATCCGCTCCTCCGGAGCGGATATCACTGCCCCGAAGGGGCAATATCATTCATCACCCGCCCGCAGGGCGGATATCATTGGCGACTGAAAGGAGCCTACCATGCCATCCTTAAGCCTCTTAATCAAGCCCGCGTCGGGCAGCTGCAACATCCGCTGCCGCTACTGTTTCTACCGGGACGAGCAGCAAAACCGCGACACCTACTCCTACGGGATGATGACCGAGGAGACGCTGGAGACGCTAATCAAAAAGGCCCTCCGCTACGCCACCCGGGAATGCTCCTTCGGCTTCCAGGGGGGCGAACCGACCGTCCGGGGCCTCGACTTCTTTAAAAAGGCGGTCGAGCTGCAAAAGAAATATAACGTCAACGGCGCCCGCATCTCCAACGCCATCCAGACAAACGGCATCGCGATCGACGCCAGCTGGGCGCAGTTTTTTGCCGACAACCACTTCCTCGTCGGCCTCTCCCTCGACGGCAACAAGGAGATGCACGACCGCTACCGCCTCGACCCCGCCGGGAACGGCACCTACTCGAAGGTCCTGCGGGCGGCCCAGCTGCTGACCGCCCACAAAGTCGACTTCAACATCCTCACCGTCGTCACCGGCCAGACCGCCGACGCCATCACCCGCATCTACAACTTCTACCGCCGCTCCGGATTCCTCTACCAGCAGTACATCCCCTGCCTCGACCCGCTGGGGGAGGCGCGGGGCGGGAACCCCTACGCCCTGACCCCTGAAAAGTACGCAAAATTCCTTAAAACCCTCTTCGACCTCTGGTACCGGGATTCGCAGGCGGGGAAGTTCATCTACATCCGCTATTTCGAAAACCTTTTAGGCCTTCTCCTCGGCCAGCGCCCCGAGAGCTGCGGCGTCAGCGGCCAGTGCGTCATCCAGAACGTCGTCGAGGCGGACGGCAGCGTCTACCCCTGCGACTTCTACTGCCTCGATCAGTGGAAGCTGGGGGATATCCACACGGACGACTTCCCGGCCCTCTTCCAAAACGATAAAGCCGCCGAATTCCTCGCCGTCGCCGGCCGGGGGATGGACGCCTGCCACCAATGTGAATGGTACCCCGTCTGCCGCGGCGGCTGCCGCCGGGACCGGGAACCCATCCTGAACGGCACCCCCTCCCTCAACTACTTCTGCCCCGCCTATCAGGACTTTTTCGCCTACGCCATGCCCCGCTTGCAGGAGGTGGCGGGGGAGATCGCCCGGGGAAGAAGATACTTTTGAGTGAAATTCGTCCTTCGGACGAGTGAAAAGTGAAATTGCGCTTCGCGCAGTGAAATTTGTCCCTGCGGGACAAGTTAAGGTATCGCTTCGCGATGATTGAATAAACTTCCCCGACAGACACTCTAAAACTCTTCCGCCACACCTTCCGGAAAGTCCGGACCCGCTTTTTCCGCTCACCTGCCAGAAATATTTTAAATCAAAGGCCGCTTTGCGGCCTACCTTCACTCGCCGCAGGCGAATTTCACTGCCCCGCAGGGGCAATTTCACCCTTCACTCGTCCCATCGGGACGAATTTCACTGGCGACTGAAAGGAGCCCAAATGACGCCCATTACCGATTTCCTGACCGCCTACGCCCATGCGGGCTTTACCCGCTTCCACATGCCGGGGCACAAAGGCGCGCCGCCGGAGAGTTTCCCCGCTTTCCTCCGCGCCGCCTGCCCCTATGACCTGACCGAAATCAAAGGCGCCGACGAGCTTTACGAGCCGGAGGGCATCATCGCCCGGTCGGAGGGATCGGCCGCCGCCCTCTACGGGAGCGGCTGGACAGCCTTTTCGGCCGGCGGCTCGACCCTCTGCATCCTCACGATGGTGGCCGCCGCCCTCCGGGCCGCCGGAACGCCGGAGGGGGGAGAGGTGATCGCCGCCCGGAACGCCCACCTCTCGTTTGTAAACGCCTGCGTCCATGTGGGCGCGAAAATCCGCTGGCTGATGCCCCCCTACGACCGGGAAACCGGCCTCTGCCTGCCGGTGACGGCGGGGGAGGTGGCGGCGGCGATGGACGCCCATCCGGCCGCGAAGGTGGTCTACATCACCAGCCCCGACTACTACGGCGTCCAGGCGGACGTGAAGGGGATTGCCGAGGTTGTCCATGAAAAAGGCGGCCTGGTGCTCGTCGACAACGCCCACGGCGCCCACCTCACCGCCTTCCCCGGCCGCCACCCGATGGAGGCGGGGGCCGACCTCTGCTGCGACAGCCCCCATAAGACCCTGCCGGTGCTGACCGGCGGGAGCCTCCTCCACTGCCGGGCGGGGATGGAAGCGGTTTTCCCGAAGGAATCGGTCAAGCGGCTGATGACCCTCTACGGCTCCACCAGCCCCTCCTACCTCATCATGGCCTCGCTGGAACAGGCGGTCAACTGGATGGCGGGGGAGGGGAAGGCCGCCTTCCGGGCGCTGGAAACCCGCTGGGAGTCGCTGAAAACAGCCCTTTTGGAAACCGGCCTGCCGCTCCTCTTCCGCGTCACCGACTCGACGAAGATCACGATCGACGCTTTTCAGGCGGGGTATACGGCCGACGAACTGGCCGAGTCCCTCCGCGCCGCCAAAATGGAGCCGGAGTACGCCGGCGGCGGCAAAGTGGTGCTGATGCTCTCCCCCCAGACGCCGGGGCGGGACTATGACCGTTTGCTTTCCTGGGCAAAAACCCTCCCGAAACGCCCGGCCATCCCTTACCCCGACGCCTTCATCGCCCCCGAACCGGCGATGACCCCGCGGGAAGCCTTCTACCGGGAGAGCGAATTAAAGCCGGTCGCGGAATGCCTGGGGAGAATCGCCGCCGAGACCCGGATTACCTGCCCCCCGGGGGTGCCGGTGGTGGTGGCCGGAGAAAAAATCGGGGAATCCGAAAAGAAATTGCTCCTAGATAGTGGAATTTTTTCGCTAAATGTGCTAAAATAAAAATAAGGTACTGCCGGTGGACAAAACCGGGAAGTATACTCCCTATCCTGAAAGGATGAAACGATATGAAACTGATTTTCGCGATTGTCAACAGCGACGACTCCTCTGCCGTATCGGCTGCCCTGACCAAAGAGGGCTATTTTGTCACCAAACTGGCCTCCACCGGCGGCTTCCTGATGTCCGGCAACACCACTTTCCTGACCTGTACCGAGGAGGAGAAGGTCGACCGCGCCATCGAAATCATCGGCGACCATTCCCGCAAACGGAAACAGTTCGTTTCCTCCTCCGCCGGCTTTGGCATGAATACTTACACCGCCCTGCCGGTCGAGGTGACCGTCGGCGGCGCGACCATCATCGTGACCGACGTCGAACGGTTCGAAAAGCTCTGATGCCGGTGATCCGCAGCTTTGACGGCTTTGCGGGCAACGCCCGCGTCCTGTCGGTGCTGCGGCGGGCCGCGGCGCCGGACGGCCGTTTCCTGCGCCACGCCTACCTCCTCTATGGGGCGGCAGGCACCGGCAAAAAGACGCTGGCGGCCGTCCTGGCCGCCGCTCTTGTTTGTGAGGGGGAGGGGCGGCCCTGCGGGGAATGCCCCGCCTGCAAAAAGGCCTTCGGCGCCCTCGGCCACCCGGACATCCTCCGCTTCCGCACCCCCGAGGGGAAGACCCAGTTCCCGGTCGAGCTGGTCCGGAAAGCCAGAGAAGAAGCCTACGTCCGCCCGACCGAGGGGGACCGGAAGGTCATCATCTTTGAAAACGCCGAGGAGATGAACGCCTCGGCCGCCAACGCCCTTTTAAAGGTGCTGGAGGAGCCGCCTCCCTACCTCACCTTCATCATCACCTGCGATAACCTCTCCGCCCTCCCCGAGACCGTCCCGTCCCGCTGCGTCCCCTTGGAGCTGCACGAGCTGGCCCCCCGCCGGGCGGAGCAGTGGCTATTGCGGGCCTACCCCGATGCCGGCCCGGAAAAACTGGATATGGCGATGCTCTGCGGCGACGGCAACCTCGGCCGCTCAATCCGGTACCTGGAGGATGAAAAGGCGGCGGCGGTCTTTGACAGCGCCCTCCAGCTCCTCCGCGCGATGGCGGAGGGGCGGGAATTTGACCTGCTCACCGTCCTCTCGCGTTTTGAGGGGGACCGGGCGGGGCTTTTGGAACTGCTCCCGGCGGCCGACCGGATGGCGGGGGCGGCGGCCAGGGCGGCTTTCCTGCCGGCTGACCGGGTGCCGGCGGCGCTGGCGGCGCGGATTTCCCCGCCAAGGGCCGAGGCGCTCCACCGGCTGGTGACGGATATCCGGGAACGGATGCGCGTAAACGTCTCCCAGAGCTTGCTGCTGGGGTACTTCGCCGGGCAGATGAAGCGGATTATGGAAGAGGTATTCTGAAGAAGAACGGGGCGTTCTTCTGAAATGAATAATGAATATTGAAGAATGATGGATTGAAATGCTGCGTATTTCTCCATTTAGAATTCATTCGATCTGTGACTGCGTTTCTGGATGCGCACTGGTAAACCCCATGTCCGGCGCTGAAACCCGATTTGCGCACCACGGGGCGAAGCAAAAAATTTAGGATCCAGCCCTTTTTAAATGGGCTCAGGTTTTGCTACGCAAAACCGGACGAATTACTTGTAATTCGTCGCGAGAACTAAAGGAAGGAGCAGAGCTCCTTGGCAGGCACCCACCTCCTGTACTTCCGAAGCTGACCACGGCTTCGCCGCCCGAAACGAAGCGTGCGCAGCACCTAAAAAATAATCAAAAATAAGCAAATAAACGATGAAAGGAACCCTATGACCGAAATCATTGGCGTCCGGTTTAAAAATGCCGGCAAAACCTACTTTTTCTCACCCGGCGGGCAGAAGCTGTCGCCCGGGGACCGAGTGATTGTCGAAACAGCCCGGGGGATCGAGTGCGGCAGCGTCGCAATCCCGAACCGGCTGATCGACGACGGGCAGATCATCGCGCCCTTAAAGGGCATCATCCGCCGGGCGGATGAGCAGGACCTCCAGGTGGTCGAGGAGAACGCCCGGAAGGAGAAGGAAGCCTTCAAGGTCTGCCAGCAGCGGATCGCCGCCCGGGGGCTGGAGATGCACCTCGTAGACGTCGAATACACCTTCGATGGCAACAAGATCCTCTTCTACTTCACCGCCGACGGGCGGGTCGACTTCCGCGAGCTGGTCAAGGACCTGGCGGGGGTCTTCCGCACCCGGATCGAGCTGCGGCAGATCGGCGTCCGGGACGAGTCGAAGATGCTGGGGGGGCTGGGCATCTGCGGGCGGCCGTTCTGCTGCTCGACCTTCCTCGGCGACTTCCAGCCGGTGTCGATCAAGATGGCCAAGGAGCAGAACCTTTCCCTCAACCCCACCAAAATCTCCGGCACCTGCGGGCGGCTGATGTGCTGCCTCAAATATGAGCAGGCCGCCTACGAGGACCTCATCCGCACCACCCCGAAGGTGGGCGCCGCCGTCGTCACCTCCGACGGCCCCGGCGTTGTTACCGAGGTGGCGCTGATCCAGGGGCTTTTGAAGGTGCAGCTGGAGGCAAACCCCGACGCCGCTCCGTCGGTCTACCCCCGGGAGTCGGTCAAATGGGGCCGGGACCTTGCCCGCGGCCGCCGCGGGAAGGGGGAGAAGGGGGAACGCCCCGCCGACGGCAGGCGGAACTGACGCCCGGAACCGGCGCTGGCGCTGCCGTCACCATGGACGTGCGGCATCAGAAGTTTAGGATCGACCCCTTTTTAAAGGGGTCGCGGGAGTGGAGAGGGCAGAGCCCTTTCCCAGGCGGCCAGTCCCCGTACTTCCGAAGCTGTCCACGGCTTCGCCGCTGATAATGAAGCGTGCGCAGCACCCAAAAAATGATTCAGAAAAGATTTTCTCAGCGCTGTGAGGGTGGCTCCGGCAGAAAAACCCCCTGATTTGGTTTTTTTCAAAAAAAGCCCTTGCTTTTTGCCGCCAAAACTGTTACAATAAAGGCATACCAATAAGGAGGTGTATTTGACCATGGCATATAAGATTTCTGATGAATGCATCGCTTGCGGCGCCTGCGCGGCAGAATGCCCCGTCAGCGCGATCTCTGAGGGCGACGGCAAATACGTCATCGATGCGGATACCTGCATCGAGTGCGGCGCATGTGCTGGCGTATGTCCCGTTGGTGCTCCCAGCGCGGAATGATCCTTGCAGCAATGCAAAAAAGGCTTCGCCAGACCGGCGGGGCCTTTTCTTTTGCCCCTGGCGCGGCGGTTGGCGCGGGGAAGGCGAGGCTTTCCTTGCTTTTCCGGTAAGGCTGTGAGAGGTGCACGCGCCAAAGCCTCCCTCTCCGAGGGAGGTGGCGCGGAGTGGCGGAAGGAGTCGGTATCCCGGCGGAGCGGGATACCGTAAAACCCCGTTTTGGAGCATTGAATGATTGTTTCGCTGCCCTTATGGCAGCGACAAAGTTTCACTTTGATGGACCAAGTTTCACTTGGATGGACCAGGACCCTCGCGGGCCCTGGACCCGCAGCCCGACGCGGCCGTGTCACCCGCCCCGCACGCGTGAGACCGGCCGTGGGAGGCCGGTCTTCGGAAGCCGTCCGGCCGCTTGGGAAGTTAAATCGACAGAAACCCACTGACGCCCTAAAGGAGAAATGTCCCTATGAAAATGCGCAAACTTGGAAAAACCGGCCTGATGGTGAGCGAAGTCGGCATCGGCGGCGAATGGCTGGAGCGCCACTCCACCGAAGAGGTCAAAGCCGTCCTCGACTGCTGCCGGGAAGAAGGCATCAACATCCTCGACATCTGGATGCCGAACCCGAAGGTCCGCTCGGACATCGGCGCCGCCATCAAAGGCCACCGGGCCGACTGGATTATCCAGGGCCACCTCGGCTCCACCTGGCAGGACGGCCAGTATGTCCGCACCCGCGACCTCGGCAAGACCGCCGTCGCCTTCGAGGACCTGCTCACCCGCCTGGGAACCGACTACATCGACCTCGGCATGATCCACTACGTCGACAAGCCGGAGGAGTTTCACGAAATTATGGACGGGGAGTTCTTCCGCTACGCCAAACGCCTGAAAACCGAGGGCGTCATCCGCCACATCGGCCTTTCCACCCACAACCCCGCCGTCGCGAAGCTGGCGGCACTGTCGGGGGAGATCGAGATGATCCTCTTCAGCGTCAACCCCGCCTTCGACCTGATGCCCGCCACCGACGACCTCGACCGGTATTTCGCCGACGAGTACGACGAGGGGCTTGCCGGCATCGACCCGCTGCGGCAGGAGGTCTACAAGCTCTGTGAGGAGCGGGAAGTGGGCATCACCGTCATGAAGGGGTTCGCCGGCGGGCGGCTGTTCGACGCGGCCAGATCCCCCTTCGGCGCCGCCCTGACCCCGATCCAGTGCATCCACTACGCCCTGACCCGCCCGGGTGTTTGCAGCATCCTCGTCGGCTATGACACCCCCGAGCAGGTGAAGGAGGCCGTCGGGTACGAGACCGCCTCCGACGCCGAGAAGGACTACGCGAGCGTCCTCGCCAATGCCCCCCGCCACGCCTTTTCGGGGCAATGTACCTACTGCGGCCACTGCGCGCCCTGCCCGGCGGGGATTGACATCGCGATGGTCGGCAAGCTCTATGACCTGGCGGCAATGCAGCCGGAATGCCCCGAGTCGGTGAAGGCCCACTATCTGGCGCTGGACAAGCACGGTTCCGACTGCATCGGCTGCGGCGGGTGCGAGGAGCGCTGTCCCTTCGGCGTCCCCGTCCGGGAGCGGATGGAACAGGCGAAGGAACTGTTCGGAAAATAAAATAATCCATATCTCTTTGTGGGAGAGGGGGGAATCGGCGGCGCCGGAAGGCCCGCGCGTTTCCTTTCCTCTCCCTCTCTTTTTAGAGATTTCGTTTTGTCTTGTTTCGTTTTCTTTTGTTTCCTTTACTCTCGTTTCCTTTTCTTTCCTTTGTGCACTTTCTGCGGCAGAAAGGGGCGTTTCCGTTGCAGAAAGTACAGTTGAGGTGCCGTTTGGTGCGCATTCTGCTGCAATTGGTGCGGTTTCTGCCGCAGATTCCGCCGGTTCCTGTCCCAGCAGCCAGTACTTCGACCGGTCGGTCTTCCGCCGGGCGGCCACCTCGTCATACCGGCGCTGGATG
>DVHA01000152.1 GCA_018712425.1 Candidatus Faecivivens stercoravium
ATGTCGGGGTAATACTTGCCCTCGCCCATTTCCTTGGCCATGTCGGCGCACACATCGGGGATGCGGGCGTCGCCGGCGTGCTCCTTATAGGAGACCAGCAGGTCCAGCTCGGAGTTTTCCTCGATCTCGACGCCGATGTCGTAGAGGCCCTTGATCGGGGCGTTGCAGGCGAAGAAGTCCTGGGGACGGGGGCCAAAGGTGATGATCTTGAGGCCCTTGAGGCCGATGATCGTCCGGGCGACCGGGATGAAGTCGGCGATCATGTCCGCCACTTCCCCGGCGGTGCCGACGGGGTACTCGGGGATGTAGGCGGGGATGTGGCGCATCCCGAGGTTGTAGGAGCAGTTGAGCATCCCGCAGTAGGCGTCGCCGCGGCCGTTAATGAGGTCCTTGCCGGTCTCCTCGGCGGCGGCGGCGTACATGACCGGGCCGTCAAACCGCTGGGCGATCAGGGTCTCGGGGGTCTCGGGGCCGAAGTTGCCGAGGAAGACGCAGAGCGCGTTACATCCGGCGGCCTTCACCTCGTCGACGGCGGCGAGCATGTCCTTCTCGTTTTCGACGGTGGTCTTCGCCTCGTAGATGTGGAGTCCCTTCGCCTCGCAGGCGGCGGCGATGGCCGCGCGGCGGCGTTCGGAGAGGGAGATGATGAAGCAGTCGCGGCTGACGGCGATGAGGCCCAGCTTGACAACAGGAATATTCTGCATGGCTATCCATCCTTTCATGGTCACGCGCACACCCCATCGGGCGCACACTGTTTCTTACCCTAATGATACCATGCCTTTCCCAAAAAATCCAGCCCTTTTCCCGCCAAAGATGATGAAATTTTCGCATCCGTGTTCGTGCACATTGACGGGGATGGAAAAAGGGGCGGAAAGGCCCCCTTTTCATCAGAAATCCTGCCAGTAGGGATTATAGTACGCTTCCGCGAGGATATAGACCTTCCCGTCGGGGGTAAGGGCGGCGAAGCGCATCTTCTCCCCTTCTTCCAGCGCCGGGTCATGGAGGCTGAGGTCGGTGAGGTCGTACCCTTCGTCCGGGGTGCCGAAGAAGGCGAAGCAGTAGGTATCCCCGTTCAGCTGGTAGAAAGGGGTGCTGTCGTAGAAAAACCGCTCCCAGCTGAAGGAAAAGACCTTCCGGAATTCCTCATCCCGCTGTAGGTAAAAGGACATTCCGTCCCGCCAGTAGGCGGCTTCCTCGGTGACCCCCAGCAGTTCGAATTCGCCCTCTCCGGCTGCCTCCACCTCTTCCGGGATGGGGAAAGGGGATTCTTCCCCGGTCTGCACATCATGGAAGAGATAGCTGCCGGTAAACCGGTCGTAGACGATGAGGCAGCCGTCCCGGTAGCCGTAAGGCGGGCCGGAGATGCCGCAGGGGCGGGTGGAACCGTCGGTCAGGTTAAGCCAGAAATATTTGTATCCCAGTTCGTTCCTTTCATTATTGGAAAAGACCAGCAGTTCGTCCCCGACGACCCCGACAAAACCATATGCCCGTCCGCGTTTCTGCTCCTGCTCATAGTAGTTCTGAAACCATGGGAGGGATTCCAGAATCCCGGACTCAATATCATAGCGGTAAATCCGGTCTTCCGTGGGTTTTGTCTGGGTGTACTGAATGGCGTACAGCGTACCGTCGTGCCCCCAGAACCGGGCGAAAAACCGCCCTTCCGGCAGGGCAAACAGGAAATCGGAAGTGTTGCTGTCCGGGTGAAAACAGAAGACGCCATTCTGGTTCCAGTAATAATAGTCCCCGTCCACTGCCGTCAGATTGACAATACCATCCTTTTCACGGAGAAGGGTAAGGGTTCCGTCCTTCAGATGGTAGAGGTCATACCCACTCTTCCAATCATTTGTGGACTCATCCGGTTCGGGCCAGATCCGGGGAATGCTGACCATTGCATCCTCCCCGCCGTCTGCGACGATGGGGAAATAGGGAACATAGTACTCGCCATTGATGCTGGATGTGTCAGCGGAGTGGATATCGACGTACAATTTCTGACTGTCAGAGCGTAACCTGCAAGAGGCTAAAAGAAATATAATCGCCAATATTAGACATGGGAGAATATGACATGTTTTTTTAGAACACGCTCTCATACTTTTCAATAAGCGTATCAAAGCTCATCGTTCACTTCCGTTTCCTGCATCCAGCTGTCTGCTGCCGATACGGAAGCCGCACCACAGATTGCAATTGCCGTTGCCATGCAGAGAGAAAATAGTTTCTTTTTCATAAGAGCGCCTCTTTCTTAAATTACAGGATATATCCCTGATGTGATAATTATAGCAAAACAGGTCATAAAAATCAACTGTTTCTAGACATCTTCTAAGAATAATGCAATTTTTCCGCAGACTTAAACTTATCTGTCCTTGACTGTCGGAAATTTTCCGAAAGCATATAGAACATTTTTTCTTAAACCGCTGGACAAAACCCCAATTTTGGATGTATAATAGAAATAGAGGGAGAAAATTTATTCTCCGCAAATCGAACGAAATAGCATTTCAGAGAAACAGGAGGGGTGTCCATGGCAAGGGCAGTTGGCAATGGATTGCGGTATTTTCCGAAGGACGTCGATTATTATATGGACGACCGGATTATGGACTTGTTGGACGCATACGGGCCGTTGGGGCAGACGATCTATGACGTGATGCTGACGATGGTCTACCGGGAGGGGTATTATCTCGAGATGGCGCCTGACCGGCTCGCCCGGCAGATCATCCGCTGGATCGGCAGCCAGTGGGTCGAGTCGCGGGAGAAGGTGGTGGAGGTGCTGGGCTTCATCGCGGAGGTGGGGCTGATTGACGAACCCCTCTACCGGCAGGGGGTCATCACCTCCGCCGCCATCCAGCGCCGGTACGACGAGGTGGCCGCCCGGCGGAAGACCGACCGGTCGAAGTACTGGCTGCTGGAAGCGGAACCGGCGGCAGAAACGGAGACAATTGCAGCAAAAAGCGCGGGTTGTGCAGCAGAATGCGTACCAAATGCAGCAGAATGCGCACCTAACGCCCCTTCAGCTGTACCTTCCGCGGCAGAAACGCCCCTTTTTGCAGCAGAAAGTGCACAAAGTAAAGAAAAGGAAACGAGAGGAAACAAAACAAAAGCAAAAGAAACAAAACAAAAGGAAAGCTCCGCAAAAGAGAGGGAGAGGGAAGGAAAGGGCGCGGGCCTGCCGGCGCCGCGCCTTCCCCCCTCTCCCGCGAAGAGATATGGGCATTATCAGAATGTTTTATTGCCGGATGACGAATACGCCTCCCTCCAATCGGAGCTGGGGCGGTCTCTGCCCGTCTATATTGATAAGCTGTCAGCTTATATGGAGGCCAAGGGCCGGGACTACCCCAGCCACGGGGCAACGATACGCAAATGGTTTACCGACGACCGCCTCGCCGGGAAGGTCCCCCGCCCGCCCCATCAGCCGAGCTATGACATCGAGGCGTTCGAGGCGGGCGGGTTCGAGCTGCTCGACCTGCCGGACTGGCCGGCGGACGGGAAAACGGCGGCCGGGTAACGGCCCCTCCCCGCGGGCGCCCGCTCAATCCAGGTACTGGATCGCCGAGCCGAGGACGCCGGAACCGGTGTAGATGCTGAGCGTCGCGCCGATGTTGGCGTAAAAATAGTGGTTGAACCCCGGGAAGGCGGCGGCCAGCTTCTTTTCCAGCTCGGCCCCCTCCTCCGGCGCGCCGCCGTCGGCCACCATCAGGTTGAAGGGGCGGCCGGGCTCGTAGAGGTTTGCGACCATCCGGATGAGCTCCTGCTGGACCAGCTTCCGGCCCCGGACCTTCGCGACCGAGGTCAGCTGCCCGTCGGGGGCGAAGGCGAGGATCGGCTTGATCTGCAGAACCGTCCCGGCGACGGCGGTGATCCGGCCGATGCGGCCGCCCTTGCGGAGGAACTCGAGGGTGTCGACCGAGAAGAAGACGGTGGTGCCTTTGATGAGCTTTTCGGCCTGTGCGCAGATTTCCGCAAAGCCCATCCCCATCGCGATGTATTCCGAGAGCTGGAGGGCGATGGCGCCGGTGCCGATCGAGGAGGTGAGGGTGTCGAAGACTTTAAGCTCCAGCCCCTTTTCGGCCGCCGGTTCGGCCGCCTGGCGGACGAGGTTGTAGGTGCCCGAGAGGCCGGAGGACATCATCACCGCGACCGCTTCTTTATACCCGTCGGCGATAACACGGCCCAGCAGCGCCTCCAGGTCGGAGCCGAGGGGGAGGCTGGTTTTGGGGAGCTCGGACTTCTGGATGCGGTAGATGTCGGCGGGGTGGATATCGACGCCGTCCCGGAAGGCCCCGGCGGCGGTGCGGATCTGGAGGGGGAGGATATAGATCCCCTGGCGGCGGACAAGCTCCGGGGGGATGTCGGCGCAGGAGTCGGTGATGACGGCAATCCTGCCTGAAGGAGGCTGTAAGAGCGGCTTGCTTTGCGTTTTCATAGTCCTCTGCCTTTCATAAATGGATTTGGTTTTATTCTAGCACATTCCGCAGGTTTGCGCAATATGGACAGCCGGCGGGCCACGGAAATCAATTTCTGTCACGTTTTTTGAAACCCATCGAGCGGCCAACCGCTTTCCGAAGACCGGCCTTCCACGGCCGGTCTCACACGGCTGGTTCGGGCAACTCACGCCGCGTCGAACAGCGGGTCCA
>DVHA01000153.1 GCA_018712425.1 Candidatus Faecivivens stercoravium
AGGGTGCGGTAAACCCCGTGCATCCGGGATTCTTCCAATCCCTCGAAGACGGTCGCCCCTTTGGACTCCGCCGACTGGATGTCGGACGAACGGGGGACGTACTGGATGACTTCGGTGCCGATTTCGGAACAGGCTTTTTGTACAATCGCCTCCTCGTTCTCGATGTTCTTGGCGTTTAAGATGAGGCCGCCGAGGCGGGCGTAGCCCCGCTTGCCGAAGTTGCGGATGGCCTGGGCGATGTTGTTGGCCGCGTAGAGGCTCATCATCTCGCCGGAGGAGACGATAAAGACCTCCCGGGCGTACCCTTCCCGGATGGGCATTGCGAAACCGCCGCAGACAACGTCCCCGAGGACGTCATAGATGACGATGTCCGGCTGGTAGACGCCAAAAGCGTTTAACTCCGCCAGCTTTTCAAAGGCCGAGATAATCCCCCGCCCGGCGCAGCCGATGCCGGGGGTCGGGCCGCCCGATTCGACGCAGAGGACGTTCCCGAAACCGGTGAAGACGATGTCCGAGAGGGAGAGGTCGTCCCCCTTCTGCCGGAGCTGTTCCAGCACCGTCGGGATCCGCCGGCCGCCCATCAGGGTCTTGGTCGAATCCGCCTTGGGGTCGCAGCCGACCTGCATCACCCGGTAGCCCATCCCGGCGAGGGCCGCCGAGAGGTTGGAGGTGGTGGTCGATTTGCCGATGCCCCCTTTGCCATAAATGGCAATTTTACGCATGAACTTCTTCCTGCCTTTCAAGTTTGCGGGCTTATCCGATTGACAAGCCCGGCTGTTTGGTTTATACTATAATCAGTTAGCATTTGCTAACCTCGCGCGTGACACCATTATAGCACACTTGCCGCGGCAGAACCTTAAAAAAATTGGGTTCCTCCTGCAAAATCTTGGGATTTGAGAAAGGCGGAGACAAATGGACGAAATCGAATTGGAGCTCCTGTATAACCAGAACGACATCTGCGAGGCGTTCCTCTACCAGGGGGAGGCGGAGGCGGTCCGGCTGTTTGAGCGGAAGATTGAAAGCCTCGCCCGGCTGCCGGAGGGGGAAGAGCTGATGATCCGGCGGATTTTCCTCACCTCTTTAAACCGGAGCCTGTATAACTACATTCTCTTCAGCCACGGGATCTCCCTCTGCGAATGCTGTTACGAGAACTTCCGGCAGCTGGCCCAGGCGGGCACGGCGGAGGAGTTTGCCCGGGCGGGGCGGCAGATTATCCGCACCTATGGGGAGCTGACCCGGAGCTTCCCCCCAAAGCAGAAGCGGCCCCGCACCCCGTCGGTTAAAAAGTACCATCTGGTCCAGGCCTGTCGGTATATCGACGCCCATATCCGGGAGCCGCTGACCCTTGCCCGGGTGGCCCAGAACATCTACGTCAGCCCCTATTACCTCTGCCAGCTGTTTAAGGAAGAGAAAAAGGAGACGTTTTCCGAGTTTGTCACGGCCAGGCGAATGGAAACGGCGAAACAGTTGCTGCTGGGGTCGCAGCTGTCGGTGGACGAGGTGGCGGTGCAGTGCGGGTATGGGTCGTCCAGCTACTTTTCGACGGTGTTCCGGAAACAGGCGGGGGTGTCGCCGCGGGAGTTTCGGAAGGGTGGGGTGAGGAAGATGTGAAGGGAACGAAAAAGGGACCCTGCGGCAGGGCCCCTGTTAGAGGACGGGAGGCTGAAAAAACAGTCTCCCATTTTTATTATTTTACTTTGCAGGTAAAGGTATATTTCCCGCTCCCCACCGTCTCTGGTTCCAGGCCGGGGAGGGAGATTTCGGCGGTTGTGCCAGCGGGGACGGTGACATGGACAACTGCCGTATCTTCGATAATCTCCCAGTCCACCGCCGCCAGGCCATAGGGCGTCTCCTCCCGAACCGCAGCGCTTTTCAGCCCGCAGTCGAGCGAAGGCTCCGCCTTGAACCGCTTATACCCCGGTTCCAGCAGCTTCAGGCCGCCGATTTCCCTGTAAAGCCACTCCCCTATACAGCCAAAGGCGTAGTGGTTATAGCTGTAGCTGCTGACCGAGCCGTCTTCCCCGATGGCGCCCCAGCTCTCCCACATGGTCGTCGCGCCGTGCTCCACCTCGTACAGCCAGCTGGGGCAGCGGGTCTGGAACAGCAGCCGGTAGGCCACATCCTTCCGGCCGCTTTCGGTGAGGGCATCCATCAGGAAGAGGACGCTTAGGAAACCGGTATCAAGGCAGCCGCGGTTTTCCTCGATCTTCTCGCAGAGCCGGGCCGTCACCTTCTCCCGCAGGTTTTCCGGTACCAGGCCGACTTTCAGGGCGATGACGTAGATCCCCTGGAAATCCCCCTCAATGCTGCCGTCTTCGTGGACATATTCGGCGATGAAAGCTTCCCGCCGCTGGCGGTACTGGTCCTCATAGAACGCCGCGTCCTCCGTTTTGCCCAGTGTCCGGGCGATTTTCGCCATCATCTGCGAACTGAAAGCCGCGTAGGCCGGGGCGACAACCCCCATCGTCGCGAAGGCGGTTTCAGCCATCGCGCCGCCGTCGGCGTTGCCCAGCACCACGCTGGGGATCAGCCAGTCGCCGAAGTGGAAATCGGTGTTCCAGAGGTACCGGCTCCGCGCCTTCCGCTCGGCCGGCCAGTTTTCATACCCCTCCGGGTGGCTCTCTTCGCAGCGGGACTGGATATAGGAAAGCCACTTCCGCATCGCGCCGTAGTTCTCTTCCAGCACCCGCCAGTCCCCATACGCCTCGTAAACCGCCCAGGGCACCGTCAGCACCGCGTCCCCCCAGCCGCAGCTGGTCTGGCTGCCAAAAGAGGCGGTCAGGAACTTCTGATAGGCGATCAGGTTCGGCACGACGTCCGGCACCGCGCCGTCTTCCAGCTGGTCGGCCCGCAGGTTCCGCAGCCAGCTGGTCAGGAAGGCGCCGGCGTCCCGGTTGAAGCAGAGGGTCGGGGCGTAGGCCATGATGTCCCCTGTCCAGCCGGCCTTTTCCCGCTGGGGGCAGTCGGTGGGGATCGAGATGGTGTTGGCGACCTGACTCCACCAGATGTTCTGCTGGAGGCGGTTCAGCCGCCCGTCGGAGGTGGTAAAGCCGCCGATGTCGTCCATCCCGCTGGTGTAGGTATAGATGACAAAGTCGTTCGGCGAGAGACGCCCCGGCCAGCCGGTCACCCGGATGTAGCGGAAACCGTGGTAGCTGAAGGTGGGGCGGTAGGTCTGGAACCCCTCTTTGGTGATGTAGGTGACCGTCTGCTCCTTGTTGGTGCCAAGGATGTTGTGGAAGAAATTGCCCTGTTCGTCGAGGACTTCGCTGTGCTCCAGGGTAATGGTGCGGCCCGCCGGGGCGGTGAGGGAAAACTGGACGTTCCCCGCCACCACCTGGCCGGCGTCGATAATCGTCTCCCCTGCCGGGCTGACAAAGACCTGCGCGGGGGCAAGGCGCTTAAGCGGCAGGACCGGCGGGGCGTACTGGCCGGTGAGGTTGTCCATCGGGTAATCCGCCTTCCGGACCGGCAGCCAGCCCGACTTGTCATAGCCCGGCCGGTCCCAGCCGGGAAGTTCCCGTCTGGCGTCGTACTTTTCGCCGACAAACAGGTCGGAAAAGAGGATCGGGCCGGTGTGGGAAAAGGCTTCCTCGCCGGTCACCCGCTGGGAATGGCCGTCCTGGTAATCCGCCCGCAGTTCTAAAAGCAGGCCCAGTCTGTCCCCATACTGGCAGCTGTCGCCGGTGGTGCCGACCCGCCCGGCCCACCAGCCGTCCCCGAGGATGACGCCGAGGACGTTCTCCCCTTCCCACAGGAGCGGGGTCAGGTCATAGGTCTGGTAGAGGAGGATTTTGTGGTAGCTGGTGTTCTCCGGCGCAAACTCCCGCCCGTCCGGCCGGACGCCGTTGACGGTCAGGCGGTAAAGGCCGTGGGCGGTGATGTACAGCCGGGCCGAACGGAGGCCGGGGCCGAGGGTGAACGGGATCCGGAGGTACTGGGCCGGGCGGAATTCGGCGTAGTCCCGCCGGGCACCGGCAAGGGCGTTGGCGGCGATGTTTTCGGCCGCGAAGTCCCGGTTTTCGAGGCTGGAAGGGGTGGGCTCCTGCTCCGGCTCGACCCAGACGGTGTCAAACGGGACGCCGAGGCGGCCGGTCTCAAACCAGCTTTCGGTGCCGGCGGCATTCCCGTGGTTATCCCAGACGGTGAGATGGATGTCGTAGCGGGTCATCGGTTCGGGCGACCAGCCGGGGATTTCGTTTTCAATGCTGGCGTCCGTCTCGACCCTGCCGGTATCGGCGGCCGGTTCCCCGTCCCGGAAGAGCTGGAGGCGGTAGGCGGTCTGACAGGTGTTTTGGCAGGGAGATTCCAGCTTCCAGCTGAAACGGGGGTTGGGGATGTCCAGGCCGAGGGGGGCCGGTTGGTGTTCGGTTCTCAGGTCTTTTACAGTAAGCGTTTCTTTCATGGCGTACCCTCTTGACGGTTCCGGGTGGTGGATTCTGCATCCAGTATAACATAAATGAGTATGGATAGCAAATTGTTATATTTTATGGATGCCAATAGGTTTGGACAATAAAAAAGGTGCGTGACACCGCACCAAAGGGCATCACGCACCAAATATTGTTTCTTTGACCAGCTCGGTCGCCTCCCGGTCGGGGCGGCAGGTCAGCTTGTAGACCGGTATCTCCCGGAAAAGGGAGTCGGCCGCCTTCCAGAAGGTGTCCTCGGTCTCGGGATCCATCCGGGGACGGTAAAACTCCGGCAGGCATTCGGACAGGGCGGAAAAGGCGTCCAGCCGTTCCAGCCGGTTTTCGCTCCCCTGCTTCAGCACCACCAGCGCCGACAGCGGCGCCTCCCGGTTTTCGCAGTAGGGACTGCTGCCGTGGACGGGGGTCCCGAAAGCGTGCCAGCCGTCTTCCATCCGCCGGAGGAGACAGGCGTCCCCGTTAACGATCAGGGCACCCTGGAAGTCCCGCCACAGCTCCGCCTGGGTGGTCTTGCCGATGCCGGAGGGGCCAGTAAAGACCAGGGCTTTGTCTTTGTAGAGGACAAAGGAGCTGTGGAGGTGGAGGATGCCTTGTTTTAATAAGTAATTGGCACAGATTTCGTATATTCGATTCTGATCTATATCATCTGATAGATTAAAAACATCTATTATATTTTCACTTAAATGCTTATTTTTCTCAAACAACTGCCATGTATGACTTAGCTCAATTGTTTTTGCATAAAAAACAGTTGAGCTTGCCAATTCAATAAGCATTTAAAAAGATACTGGTAGAAAAGATGCACACGGATGCATGCGTCCAGCTAAAGAAAACGCAATTTGAGCAGCATCCGCACGAATTTCATCATCTGTACTGTTGGAATAATCCGCAAATTCAGAAACTCTCCAGCCTATACCAGTAAACCCGCCTTCATCCCAAGTGACAGACCAAGTATAACTTCCTCCTCCAGTAACAGTATCGCCTCTGCCTGATGAAGTCGAGTCATTAACTCCGTCTAGCAACATAATTGCTGCTCCGTCATATCTTTCATACTCTTCTACATCTTTTTCAGTAGAATATCCTTGTACTTCGGGCATAAACAAAATTCTTCCTCTTCAAGACCGCCTTAATCTTTGAGATTCAACGATCTTCTGACGCTTTCGACCTTGCTGGAGACCGGACGGCCATTTTCCATCACCGTAACCCCCGAAAGGGTGGTCGTCGCTCCGCGCAGCCGCTTTTCCACCTCGTCGCCTTCCAGCATCCCCGCCAGGCAGAGGTTATCCACCAGCTTCTCGACGTCCCGCCGAAGGACCGGCTCTTCCCCCCGGAAGGTGTGAAGCCCTTTTTCGACGATCGCGTCCACCGTGAACTCCCCGTCCATCATCATCCTGACCAGCGCCGCCGCTTCACGGTTGAGCACCGCGGACTGGCGGACACGGGAGACTGCGTCTCCCACAGGGGTCAGCAGGGTCTGTCCTGCGACTTCTCGCATTTTTAAGCCGTCAATCAAGCGCATATGCCCCGGTTCGGCCGGGCCATGCTCCTGGTTCACGTCATGATGAAGCGCCACTTTTTCCTCTTGTTTCCCTACAACCCATGCTTCTACCGGGATATAGGGCGCCCTCTTTTCCATAAACATCCTTTCTTTTCGGCCGTTGTGGTGTATGACGAACGACGGCTGGAAGGCCAGCCGTTTCCAGATTCTGGAAGTTCAGAATCTATATTTTCATTTTAACATAAATCGGGGGTTTGTCAAGATGTTCAGGCAAAAAAAATGTAAGGTTATGGGGTTATAATAGGAAGGTTTTTGCGACAGAATCCGACATTCGCTTTTACTTCAGGACCCGTTT
>DVHA01000154.1 GCA_018712425.1 Candidatus Faecivivens stercoravium
GAAATCACCTATTCCGGCGAAGGGAAGAGCTGTTCCTACCGGGTGTCGGCGGGCAGCGGGGACAATTCCGGCGACTACAACGCCTATCCCGAAGAATCCCGGCTGGAGCTGGGCGGCATCCCGGTCACGGCGAAAGGGGACGGGGAGCTGTATTACCTCATCCTTTGGGAAAAGGACGGCTACAGTTTTTCCCTCCGGTTCCCGGAAGGGGTTACCGGTGGGGAATTGGAAGCGGTATTTTCATAAAAAAGGACGTCTGCCGTAAAAAGCAGACATCCCAGTTTGTCGAAAAAGTCTTTTTTGAGCATTTTTTGGGTGCTGCGCACGCTTCGTTATCAGTGGCAAAGCTGTGGTCAACTTCGGAAGTACGGCAGATGAGCGCCTGGGAAAGGGCTCTGCCCTCTCCACTCCCGCGATTTTTTGAAAAAAATCGAGTAAAACTTTTGATTCTTCCCACGTCTCTCTGTAACTCAAGCGCCAGCGCCGGATTTTGCGTTTTGGCAAACCGGCAATCAAAGATTTTCCTCCCCCGAAAGCCGCTTCATCTCCTGCAGCAGGCTGTTCGGGATCCCCCGCGGCCCGCGGACGGTGTTGACCCCGTAGGTTTTCAGGGTTTCAAAGGTCAGTTCCCCTTCCCGGAAGGTGTGGAGCAGCTGGATTTTCATCGCCTTCTGCATCCGGACGTTGTCGTCGGAATAGCGGTAAGGGATGTCCACCTCCACCGCCCGGCATTTATACCGCACCGCCGAAATGGGCGCCGCGACATAAAGGTAGACGGTGTCCCCCGGGCGGATATGGCTGGACTGTTTCCAGAGGATGGTATCGCTCTCCCGGAAGGCCGCCTCGACGTCGTAATAGCGGGGGTTGGCCGGGACCAGCCAGTCCCGGGGGCCAATGGACGGCTTTTCCCGGGATTTGCGGGCGCGGGCGGCAGTTAAAGAAAAGCTGACGTCCAGAAGGAAACAGATCTGCTGAAGATCGGCCGTCCCGTCCAGCAGGACGCTCACCCAGCTGGCCTTCTGCATATGGTAAGCTGGCAAAATCCCCGGCTCCAACAGCAGCGAGCCCATCATCACCGGGTCGGCCTTAAGATTCAATATCTCGGCCTTCCCGTCCCCCGGCAGCCCCAGCTTTTCCCGGGGGACGGTCAAAAAGACCGCGTACCACTTTTTATTCTCCGGGTGGCGGAGGACGGCGGAACCGGGCATCCCCGAAAAGGGGGTATCCGGCCGGTGGCCGTACTGTTCATAGGCGTAGGCAAAGACCGCTTCCCGCAGGGAACCGGTTTGCGGATGGTTCATCTCGATTCCTCCCTCAATCGCTAACCGGATTTCTCTTTCCGGTACTGAAGCGGCGTCATCCGGTACTGCTCCTTAAATACCCGGTAAAAGGTCTTTTCGCTGACAAACCCGCTCTCCTCGGCAATCCGGGCAACCGGCAGGGCGGTCGAGCGGAGCAGCCACTCGGCCCGTTTCAGCCGCAGGTTTAAAAGGTAGCGGTGGAAGGTCGCGCCGGTCTTTGCCTTGAAGAGTGCCGACAGGTAGGAAGGGGTAAACCCCAGCGCCGCCGCGCAGCTCCCGAGGCTCACCTCCCCGGTGTAGTGTTCCGAAAGGTACTGCAGCACCGCCCGGAGGGTGTCGTCCTGGCCGGGGTGGCCGCCCCGCTCCTGCCGGGGCGGGAGGCGGGTCAGGGCCGCCGCCAGCAGCAGGGTGAACCCCGCCGCCTCCGCCTGCCAGCCGGGTCCCCGGCCAAAGAAGGCCCTTTCCAGCCGGAAAAGGAGGCCAGCGGCCGTCTCTCTTGTTTCATTGTCCCACTGCCCGCTGTGGAGGGGGATGGCGGGCAGTTTCTGCCGGACATCCGCATACGGCTCGCCGCCCAGGAAAAACCCCAGCTCAAACATCAGCACCAGCCGGGTGTCCCCTGCCCCCGACGGGAACAGGCAGTGGCTCTCCCCCGGCGGGATCAGCAGAACGTCCCCCTCCGCCAGCCGGTAGGGCCGGTCGGCGACGGCGGCGGTCGTCTCCCCCGAAAGGCCCAGCAAAACTTCCGCCGCGTCGTGCCAGTGGTAGATAAACGCCTGGGCCCCGGTGGCCCGGGCCATCTTAAGGGGAAAATCCCCCTTCCCCGGCGGTTCATAAAGGCTGCCGGAGGGGGAAAAACGGCGGTCCATGCTGCGGTCACCTCCTTCCACGGTAAACGGCCATGCGCAATCCCGGACGATGTTCTTTTTTCCATTGTATCGCGGTGGAAAACGGTTTGTCAAGAGCCGGTTGACAACCGCGGGGAGCGGTGCTATAATGGTTGCAGCCACAACAGTTGCATCTGCAACGAAAAGGAGCTGAATCCGCTATGGACAACGAAGAAAAACTGATGCGCTATATTGCCCGCATCACCCGGTGCAGCAACTTCTACCGGGCCAAAATGCTCTCGGACGTCGGGCTTTCGGGGGTGCAGTGCCCCTACCTCACCCGCATCGCCCGCCAGCCGGGAATTTCCCAGGATGAACTGGCCAGGCAGCTGTACAAGGACAAGAGCGTCGTCGCGAGGCACCTCGCCAACCTCCAGCAGCTGGGCTTTATCCGCCGGGAGCCCTCCCCCACCGACCGCCGGGTCCAGCAGATCTACCCCACTGAGAAAACCGACGCCATCCTCCCGCGGATTATCAAGGTATTTGCCGACTGGGAAGCGGGGATGACCGAAGGGTTTACGCCGGAAGAGCGGAAAGCCGCCCATTCCCTCCTCTTACGGATGTACGAAAACGCCGAACGGGTCTCGGACAGCCTGCGGGAAACGGATGAAACCGGGAAAGGGGGGAGCGCCCGGTGAAAAAGCTGTGGGAATATATCAAACCCTACCTGCCGCGGATGAGCGGCGGGTTCGCGATCAAGTTTACCGGCGCGATCATGGACCTTTTAATCCCCTGGATGCTTTCGACCATCATCGACGAGGTCATCCCCACCGGGGACATGGGCCGGGTGCTCATCTGGGGCGGGCTGATGATCCTGGCGGCCGGGGCGGTCTACGCCTTCAACGTCATCCCCAACCGGATGGCCGCCCACGTCGCCCGGGACATCACCGAAGAGGTCCGCCGGGACCTCTACAGCAAGACCTCCTCCCTCTCCTGCGCCCAGGTCGACCGGCTGACCATCCCGTCGCTCATCTCCCGGATCACCTCCGATACCTACAACATCCACCGGATGCTGAACATGATCCAGCGGCTGGGGGTGCGGGCGCCAATCCTGCTGGTCGGGGGCTTAATCGTCACAATGGCGATGGAACCGCGATTGGGGGCGGTGCTGTTGCTCCTGATGCCGCTGATGGGGCTCACCATCTACTTCATCAGCAAAAAGGGCATCCCGATGTACACCGAGACCCAGCGCCGGGTCGACCGGCTTGTGCAGACCGTCCGGGAAAACGTCGTCGGCATCCGGGTCATCAAGGCCCTCTCCAAAGAGGGGTACGAACGGGAACGGTTCAACCGGACAAACGGCGAACTGGCCCAGCAGGAGGCGAAAGCCGGCATCACGATGGCGGCGACCAACCCGCTGATGAACCTCTTCCTCAACTTCGGGCTGGTGGCGGTCATCCTGCTGGGGGCGTTTCTGGTTGACGCCGGCGTCACCAAAATCGGCCGGATCATCGCCTTCCAGAGCTACTTTACGATCATCCTCACCGCCGTCATCTCCCTCTCGCGGATGTTCGTCATCCTCTCCAAGGGGGCGGCGTCGGCCGGGCGGATTGCCGAGGTCTTAAACCTGCCGGAAGAGCTCCAGCCGGAGCTGGAAAGCGGCGGAGAACGGGACCCGAAGGCCTCCCCCGACGAGTTCATCGCCTTTGACCATGTGACCTTCTCCTACCTCGGCCAGACGCCGAATATCCAGGACCTCAGCTTCACCCTGAAAAAGGGCGAGACCCTCGGGATCATCGGTTCGACCGGCAGCGGCAAGTCGACGGTCGTCAACCTCCTGATGCGGCTCTACGACGTGACCGGCGGGCAGGTACGGATTGGCGGCGTCGACGTCAAAAAGATACCGCCGGAGAAGCTCCACAGGATGTTCGGCGTCGTCTTCCAGTCGGACGTCCTCTTCGCCGACACCATCCGGGAGAATATCGCCTTCGGCCGGACGATGGACGAGGCGGACATCGAAGCGGCGGCCGCCGAGGCCCAGGCCAAAGAGTTTATCCTCGAACGGGACGGGAGCTATGAATCGATGCTGACCATCCGCGGCTCCAACCTCTCGGGCGGCCAGCGGCAGCGGCTTTTAATCGCCCGGGCGCTCGCCGGGCAGCCGCCGGTCCTCATCCTCGACGACTCCTCCTCCGCCCTCGACTACAAGACCGACGCCTCCCTCCGGACGGCTATCCGGGAAAACCTCTCGGGCACCACCTCGGTCATCGTCGCCCAGCGGGTCAGCTCGGTGATGCAGGCCGACCACATCCTCGTCCTCGAGGCGGGGAAGGAAGCGGGCTACGGCACCCACGAAGAGCTGATGGAAAGCTGCCCCGTCTACCAGGAGATCGCCGGCAGCCAGCTGGGCGACGGCATCCAGCACCACGGCAGAACCAACCGGAAAAAGGAGGCGGCGGTATGAACCGGAACGGGATGACGGCCGGCCGGGCCAGCCTGCAAAAGGGCGTGCTCGACAAGCCGAAGATGAAAACCAGCCTCATTTTAAAGCGGCTGTGGAAATACCTCTATAAGTTTAAATGGATGCTCCTGCTGGCGGCGGTGCTGTCGCTGGGCGGGAACCTCCTGGCCCTCGCCGGCCCGGAACTCTCCGGCCGGGCGGTCGACGCCATCCACGACATCCACGACGTCGACTTCGAGACGGTGTTTGCCTGCTGCGGGCTGATGCTCCTCTGCTATGCCTTCTCGTCGGCCTTTGAGTGGCTGTTATCGGTGGTGCTGACCAAACTCTCCCAGCGGGTCGTCTTCCAGATGCGGAAGGACGTCTTCGAGCGGCTGACCACCCTCCCGGTCAGCTTTTTCGACACCCACCAGCCGGGGGATATCTTA